>JBFJYB010000001.1:0-33430 GCA_041622835.1 Acidimicrobiales bacterium
GCCACCATCAGCGCCGGCACGACCATGTAGAAGTGGAACGCCGGGAAGCCCGCGAACCAGTCCGGGCTCCACCCGCTCAGCCGGAGGTTGGGGAGGAGCGTGTCCTTGAGGACGGCGGGACCCCACAGATGACCGGCGTTGTCGCCGCCGGTGGGAATGGTGTCGCGCACCAGCTCGGCCGGCTGGAGCTGAGCGACGACGAACCACACCGCGGTCGAGACCACGGCCAACGACACGACCGAGCCGAGCCCGGGTCGGCGGGGGCGCAGAGTGGCCCGCAGGGCCGGGGGGCGCGGATCGGATCGCGGCATCGCCGCGCCATCGTTACAGCCCGGCGGCCCTCACGGGCGGCGTCGGTGGTGCCGGGTCAGGCGTGGTCGCGGGGCGTGCCGGCGCCGCCGACCGAGGCCAGGCGGTCGATGACCCCGTTCAGCTGGCTGGATCGGCCGTCGACGTGCCACACCCGCAGGTCGCAGTGTGAGCACGACACCATGGCGAACTCGCTTCCGTTCCTCTCCATGGAGATGCAGATGGTCTCGCCTCCGCACCGTCGACAGGTCGCGCTCACGATGGTCTCCCTCGGCTCCGCTCGTCGCCGGGCCCTCACCCGACGTGCGATGCGGCCCAGTCGGACAACACTCTGCGTGGTTGAGCGGAAGCGCAGGGATGCCCAGCGATTCCTGCCGAATATGGGTCGCTCGGCCCCCCATGGTCACGAGGCGTGAGACAATTGTCCTGCCCTCAAGCGGCCAGGAGGGCCACCACGGTCACCAGGTTGAAGCCCACGTGGGCCCAGATGGCGGGGCCGAGCCGCCCGTAGCGGTGGACGAGCAGGGCCGCCACCACCCCGAAGGCGACCAGCGCCGGGAACTGGAGGATCTGGAGGTGCGCCAACCCGAAGATGACGGCGGACGAGGCCGTGACCACGCTCGGGCCGAGTCGGGTGTCTGATTCGAGGGTCTTGAACACCAGACCCCGGAAGAAGAGCTCTTCGACGAGGGGCGCGCCCAGCAACACGACGACCACCAGCAGCGTCACGCCGACCGGTGAGGCGGCCTTGTCGGTCAGCGCCCTGGCCTCCTGGGACAGGTCGCGCTCCCCGAGCAGCCAGAACAGCGGGATGTAGAGCAACGGGACGACGACGATCTGGGTCGCCACGCCGGCCGCCATCCCCACGCCGACGTCGCGTCGCTCGAATCGCAGCCCGTACAGGTCGCGCAGGGTGGCGCCTTCGCGCCGGGCGACCACGAGCGGCGCTCCGAGCAGCCCGACCCACAGCGGGATCTGCAGGACGGCGATGAGCCACAGCGGGAACCCGGGCGCGGTCGCGCCGCCATCGTCGATCAGCCGCTGGCGGACGACGCGTCCCACGTAGGCACCGGGTCCGGTCGGCGCGTCGGCGTCGTAGTCGGTGGACGCCAGCGCCGCGCCGGCGACGATTGCGGTCAGGACGATCCCGATCCCCAGCCCGCCCACGATGGCGGCGACCCCGGTGCGGGTCGCGAGAGACCGGGCCGGCGACCCCGGATCGATGTTGGCCACAGCCGGAGGGTAACGCCCACCCGTGGCCGGCCCGTCCCGGGCCGACCCGGCCGTCGCGCGCACCGTGAAACGGGGGTCGACCCGCCTAGCATGCATCCATGGCCTCGTCGCCTCCGCCGCCCCCTCCGCCCCCGCCTCCCCCGACGCCGAAGTCGAAGGGCGGCCGGGTCGCCGGCGAGCAGGGATGGCCCCGCTGGCTGGCCTGGGCGATCTTCGCCGCCATCTTGGCCACGCTGTTCCTCCCCAGCCTCCTCAGCTCCAGCAGCGACGAGGAGATCACCTTCAACGCCTTCCTCCAGGCCGTGGCCGACGGCGAGGTGGCCGAGGTCAAGGTCAACAACAACAACGGCGAGATCGAGGGCGAGCTCACCGACGGGAGCTCGTTCTCCACCACCGGGCCCATCGAGCTGGCTGCGACCGATCGCGAGCTGATCGACGAGAAGGTCGAGCTGGTCGAGTTCTCGACGCCGACGTCGAGCTTCTGGGTCAGCATCTTGCCGCTGCTGTTGCCGGTGGCCCTGCTCATCGGGTTCTTCTGGTGGATGGCGAGGCGGCAGCAGTCGCAGATGGGCGGGATCATGTCCATCGGCCGCTCGAAGGCCAAGACCTACTCCACCGAGCGACCCGGCACCACCTTCGACGACGTGGCCGGCTACGCCGGGGTGAAGCAGGAGATCCGCGAGGTCGTCGACTTCCTGAAGAAGCCCGACAAGTTCGCCGAGGTCGGGGCCCGCATCCCGAAGGGCGTTCTGCTGGTGGGCCCGCCCGGAACCGGCAAGACCCTCATCGCCCGGGCGGTGGCCGGCGAGGCCGGGGTGCCGTTCCTGTCGGTGACCGGCTCGGACTTCATGGAGATGTTCGTCGGCGTCGGCGCCAGCCGGGTGCGCGACCTGTTCCAGTCGGCCCGCAAGCTGGGGCGGGCCATCATCTTCGTCGACGAGATCGACTCGATCGGCCGGAAGCGGGGAGCGGGTCTGGGCGGCGGCCACGACGAGCGCGAGCAGACCCTCAACCAGATGCTGTCCGAGATGGACGGGTTCGAGGCCACCGAAGGGATCGTGATGATGGCGGCCACCAACCGGCCCGACATCCTCGATCCTGCCCTGCTGCGGCCGGGCCGCTTCGACCGCCAGGTCGTCGTACCACTGCCCGAGCTGTCCGATCGGCGGGCCATCCTCGAGGTGCACGCCCGCAGCAAGCGCATGGCGCCCGACGTCGACCTCGACGTGCTGGCCCGGGGGACGCCCGGCATGAGCGGCGCCGACCTGGCCAACCTCGTCAACGAGGCCGCGCTCTACGCCGTGCGCAACGAGGACAACGCCATCAACATGCAGCACTTCGAGCAGGCCCGCGACCGCGTGATCATGGGCCAGAAGCGCGAGTCGATGGCGCTCTCCGACGAGGAGAAGGAAGCGATCGCCTACCACGAGAGCGGCCACGCCGTGTGCGCCGCGCTGCTGCCCACCGCCGACCCCCTCCACAAGGTGACGATCATCCCGAGCGGGATGGCCCTGGGCGTCACCATGCAGCTCCCCCAGGAGGAGCGCCACATCTACCGCAAGGACTACATCGAGGACTCGCTGGTCGTGCGGATGGGTGGCCGGATCGCCGAGGAGATCGTCTTCGACCAGATCTCCACGGGCGCCAACGACGACCTGGTCGGGGCCACCGAGCTGGCCAGGAAGATGGTGCGCGAATGGGGCATGAGCCCGCGGGTCGGTCCCATGGCCTGGGGCAGCCAGGGCGAGGTGTTCCTGGGCGACGACATCATGCACACCCGCGAGTACAGCGACGAGACCGCGCTGCTCATCGATCAGGAGGTCGGCGAGATCCTGCGGACCCAGGAGGAGCGCTGCCGCCATCTGCTGACGACCCATCGTCGTGCGCTCGACCTCGTGGCGCAGGAGCTGCTCGCCCAGGAGACCATCGACGGCGAAGACGTCGCCCGCCTCATCAAGGAGGCGGCCGACAGCGAGGCCCACGAGGCCGGCGAGCCGGTCGAGGCCGAGGACCGCTCCCTCCCCGGAGAGGCCGCGCTGGTGCCCGGCGACGACCCCGGGTCCTGAGCCGGACCGGGCGTTGGAGCGCATAGCCGTCGCGGTCGCGGTGATCGTGGCGGCCGCGGTGATCGCCCTCGTGGTCCAGCGCCGCCGACCCGACGCACCGAGCACCGGCAACTACGACGTCCCGGCCCAGCTCGATCGTCGCGAGTTCCTCGACCCGACCGCGCCGTGGCTTGCCGCCGTGTTCACGTCGGCGTCCTGCGAGTCCTGTGCGGCGGTGTGGGCGACGGTCTCGGGGCTGGCCGGTGGCGACGTCGCCGCCCAGGAGGTCGAGCTCGGCGCCCGCCCCGACCTGCACAGCCGGTACCGCATCGAGGCCGTGCCCACGACCGTGATCGCCGACGATCAGGGCGTGGTGCGCGCCTCGTTCCTCGGTCCCGTCGACCGCGACACGGTGGCCCGGTCTCTCGACGAGCTGGACGTGTCCTAGGCCCCGGGGCCGCTCAGCTGAAGCCGAGGAGCTCGGGGGTGACCAGCTCGCCCCCGACCGGGGTCGCCATGGCGGTGACGAGGCCGGCGACCCCGACCGGCGCCAGGGAGCGCTCGGCCACCACCGGGGCGGTGGCCTCGATCACGAGCAGGAAGACCCCCGGATCGACCAGCTGGCCCAGGTCGGGGATCTCGAGCCGACGACGGGGAGCCAGCTCGATGTCCTGCAGCTCGGCCACCGGGGTGACGTCGGCACCGGTCACGACCGACACGCTGACCCGGCTGATGGTGACGAACGACGGGTTGACCACCGCCACCTGCTCTCGGACGGTGTCGGAGACCTCGTTGAGCCCGACGACGAGCCGGGTCGACGCCAGCGGCGCGCCCATCGTCATGGCGACGCCACCGCGGACGGGCTCGGGTCCGGGCATCGCCGGGTCGGCGGGCTCGGCCGGGTCGGGTTCCTCGGTCTCGGGAGACAGCGAGCCGTCCAGCGGCTCGTCGGTTCCGGCGTCGGCCGGGTCGCCGGCCCCTCCCCCGCCGCCGTCAGGCTCGTCGGCCGGCTCGGCGGGCTCGGCGGGCGGGTCGCCGGCTCCTTCGGTTCCGGGTGCCACCGCGGTGCGCACCCGCTCGGCGACCACTGGCACGCCGTTGAACGACACCACCCCGACCCAGTGATCGACGCCGACCGGCACCCGCGCGCCGGTCGCCACGGTGACGGTGGTGGACTTCGGGTGGACCGGGGTGTCGTTCACGACGACCACGACGCGCTGGCGGGGCGGGACGGTCAGCTCGAACGGCTCGACCTGGCCGTTCTGGTCGGGGTTGTCGAGGCGGACCTCGACGTCGACCTCGGCCGAGACCTCGTTCGGGTTGTACACCACATAGCTGTCGGTGACGCCGGGCGAGGTCTCGCCCAGCGGGAAGATCCACTGGAGCGCGGTCTGGGGTGCACCGGCCGAGACCGACAGCCCGGTGAGCCCGCGGCTTCCGTCCCACGTGACCAGGCGGTCGGCGACCAGCCGCCCGGCCTGGACCGCGACGGTCGTGGAGAGCTGGTCCCAGCGGCTGACGACCTCGGTCACGTCGACGGGCACCAGCGACCCGCCCGGGACCACCAGGTTGTCGAACCGTTGCGGTGCGCGACCCCCGTCGTCGGTCGCGAAGGTGATGTCGACGACCGCCTCGTCGGGGAACGGGTTGAACAGGGCCAGCACCTGGCGGGCATCGCGGCTGGTCGCGCCGCCAGGGAAGTACCAGTTCTCCGAGGCCGCCGTCGAGCAGGGCGCGCTGCCGGTCCCCGTCGGGCCGGACACGACGTGCTCGACCACGACCTCACTGCTGTCGAGCTCGAGCAGTGCCGCCGCATAGCCGGCACCGATCAGCTCGGCCAACACCAGCCGCTCGACGGCACCGGGGGCGACGCGTATCGCAGCGGTGACCGGCGGGACCGCCAGCACTGTCTCGTCGGCGGCGATCTGGGCGCCGTAGACGGTCATGGTGCCGCTCACGTCCCGATCGCCCGGGTTGGCCACCACGACCTCGTGATCGGCGAACCCCGCCGGGGCCACCGTCCCGCCCGCGCAGTACCAGGTCGAGCCCAGCGCGCCCCCGGGAGGGGCGGCCGGCATCGACGACGGGCTGGTCACGTCGAGGGTCGACTCCGCGCTCGGGCGTTCCCGCTGGTCGAGGATCACGAGCCCGGCCACGACCGCGGCGATCACGACGATGGCGGGCCACCGGGGAAACCTCATGCGAGCTCCTCCGATCGGAGGGCCTCGCTGGCGGCGCGGTCGACGGCGACCAGCCGCAGCAGGACCACGACGACCAGTCCCCACAGCACGGCCTGGCCGATCCGGCCGAGACGCTGCGAAGAGGAGGTCTCGAATCGCAGGACCGCCTCGCCCGCGTCCGGCACGGCGAAGAGGTTGGCCCAGCCGAAGGCCTCGCTCCGCAGCGCCCGGGAGCCTCCGAGGTCGAGCCGCCAGCCCTCGTCGGACGGCGTCGAGAGGTAGAGGTCGGTCGACGCGGAGAGCGGCCCGCGCAGCTCGTCGAGACGCTCGCCGGTGAGCGGCATCGTCGCCCCGGTCAGGTCGATCCGGGCGGCGTCGTCGAACGACGAGGCGCCGCCGACCAGCCCCTGCTCGACCTGGGCGGCCAGCGGGGCCCACGACGAGTTGTGGTACACGACCAGGCCAGGGCTCAACTCCACCCGCTCCAGGTCGAGCTGCTCGGACAGCACGGCCAGCAGGCCGGCCGGCGCCGCCGACTCGAGGGTCCCGAACGGCGCCGGCGCGATCCGCTCGGGGAGCACCAGGTAGCGCACGCCGAACGGCGCGAGCAGCCGACCCAGCCGGCTGGTGCCTCGATCGAGCGCGATCTCGATGGCGTCGACGATCAGCTCCGCCGGTTCCTCCCGGGGACCGGGCCAGCGGTCGAGCAGCGTGCCCAGGCCGTCGGTGGTGAGCGCGAACCCGACGCCGTCCGCCAGCTCCCATGCGCCAGCCGGCAGCGTGTCGGGATCGCCGAGCCACAGCACCCGGAACGCGTCGTCCTCGACCGCTTCGTCCTGGATGAACCGCAGCGTCGTCGCGAAGTCCCGTTCGGCCGCCTCCCACCTCCCGTCGAAGGTCGACCCGAGGATCGGGACCACCGCGGCGGCCAGTGCGACCGCGGCCGTCACCGGGACGGCTTGCCGCCATCCGAACCGGTACCGCCTCAGGTCGACCTCGAAGGCGGCCATGCCCATGGCAACGGCCAACGCCAGCCCCGCAGCGGCCGGCGCCAGGAGCACCTCGGGACGGGGCAGCCCGACCGGGAGCAGGCCGGCCTCGCCGACCCACGCCAGCGCGACCGAGCCGAGGTAGAGCGACCAGCCCCGTATCGCCCAGGCGAAGCGCCCACCGGTCCCCAGCACCAGGGGCAGGACCGCGGCGATCGGCAGCGCCCAGCCCAGGGTGCCGCCGCCGATGGGCCCGGTGTCGAGGCGGAGCAGGTCGACGAGGCTCAGCTCGCCTCCGTTGCTGGAGCGGACCCCGAGCACCAGATCGGGATCGCCGCGCACCAGGTCGAGGCTCCACGGGAGGTTCAGGGCGAAGGCGACCACGATCGCACCGGTCGCGACGGCGATCGCCCGGCGGGCGCCGACCACCATCCCGCACAGTGCGGACCCCACCACCGCGGTGACGACGATCAGCACGACGACCGCCAGCGCCACCGGCGCCATGGCGGCGACGATGCCCAGCAGCAGGCCCAGGGCCAGTACCTCGCGGGCCGGAGACGGTGGCAGGACGCCCGGACCGCTGGGCCCGTCGAGCGGTCCGAACGGGGTCTGCCGCCAGGCCCGGGCGACCCCACCGAGAATCCATGGAGCAGACCCGTAGACGACGAGGGCGGTCAGCGATCCGTTGGCGATGGCGTTGTAGGGGATCGGTGCCGCGAGGTACGCGATCACCGAGACGACCTGCGCCCGCCTCGACCCGAACGGCGCGACCAGCCGGTACGAGCCCAGCGCGCCGAGCGGGATGAGCCCGAGCACCAGCAGCGTCCGCAGCAGACCGGTGGCGCCGCCGAAGGGCCAGCTCAACAACCCGAGCAGCCACAGCCCGGTCGGCGCCGCCCCGGCCCGGCCAAGGCCCGTCGGTTGCCAACCGCTCCACCATCGACCGAGGACGTCGCGGCCACGGTCGGGGAGGTCGGCCAGCTCCCCGATCGCCGGGATGCCGTCACTGATCAGATGCCGGCTGCCCAGCACCAGCACCACGATGGCGGCCACCCACGTCCCGATGGTCGCCTGGGTCGATCCGGAGCGAAGCGCGGCCATCAGCGCCTCGCCGCGGCCCGACGTGGTCGAGTCGGCTCGCTGTCGGATGAAGTGGGTGACCGGAGCGAAGCCGCCGACCTGGTGGGTGCGGACGTCTCGGTCGGGTAGCTGGCGGAGGGCGCGGTTGCGACGCCGCTTCCGCAGGATCGACCCCGTCCTGGCCAGGTTCCACGGCCACGCCGACAGGCCGGCCCGCAGACGGTCGAGTCGCGCCGTGAACAGCGAGTAGACGGCATCGAGCAGGGTGAGGATCAGCGCCTGAGGGACGACCCTCAGGAGGTGGGCGGGTCCGTAGTTGCTGAGCATGGCCCGCAGCTCGTGGCGGCGCTGGAGCCGGAGCTGCTGCAGGTCGGGGCGCCGCTCGGCGAGGCTCTCACGGTGACGAACGACCGCCGACGGGACGACGAGGACACGTGCTCCGGCGAGGTGGGCCCGCCAGCCGAGGTCGACGTCCTCACCGCGGAAGGTCATGGCCGGATCGAATCCACCCAGCGCCCGGAACAGGTCGGTCCGGACCAGCGTGCAGGCCCCGGGGACGGCGAACAGGTCCCTCACCGCGTCGTGCTGTTCCTGATCGAGCTCTCCCGGCTCGGCGACGGGCAGGGTCGCGCCCATCTTGTCGACGTCGATGCCGACCTGGCGCAGCCGCTCGGGCTCGTCCCAGTCGACGAGCTTGGGACCGGCGACACCGGCGTTGGACCGCACCGCCTCCTCGACCAGCAGGCGCACGGCATCGGCCCGCAGCGCGATGTCGTCGTGGCAGATCAACAAGAACGGCGAGTTGAGGTCGAGGTCGAGCAGCTCGTTGGCGGCCGGCCCGAACCCGTTCCGGGAGTCGACAGGATGGACGCGGGCGTCGGGAACCACCGCTCGGACGCGGGTCGCGAGGCCGGGGTCGGCGGCGGTGTCGAGGACGACGAGCGACAGGCGGGGGTAGTCCTGGGCGTGGAAGGAGGCCAGCGTCTCCTCGAACCACGGTCCTGGCTCGTGGGCCACGACGACCGCGGTCACGGCCGGCGCTACCGGCCGCCGCTCGACGTCCCGGTCGCCCGACGAGGGGGTCGGAACGGCAGTCTCCACTGCTGCGGCAGAGTACCCGGCCGACCCCGTGATGTCCCACACCCCACCGCGGGCCGACACCGCTACCGTGGATCCGGCCCGTCGAGCCCGCCCCGGCGGAGGCCGCACCCACCCATGATCCCGGCTCCCACCCCCATGACCCCGGCCCCGTGACCGAGACCCGACTCGGCGACCTGGTCCGCGACGGCGTCTACGTCGCGGTCGGCACCGGGGTCCTGGCCTACCAGCGGATCCAGGTGGCACGCCGCGACCTCGAGCGCCGCGTGGCCGACCTGGAGGACCGGGTCGACGACGCCCTCGACTCGGTCAGCGACCTGCTCCCCCGTCCCGCCCAGACCGTCCTGTCGACGGTTCGCCAGACCACCAAGGACGGCGCCGCCCAGCTCCGGGCTCTCGTCGGCCGCTGAGAAGCACAGGCGGACCATGGGCTCCGACCGGCTGACGCTGGCGATCGACGCCACCCCGCTGCTCGGCCCGCGTACGGGCATCGGGACCTTCGTCGAGAACCTGCTCGGACACCTCGACCCGACCGACGTGGAGGTCACCGCCTTCTCGGTCACGTGGCGGGGGCGCCGGCTGCTCCACCGAGCGGCCCCGAAGGGGGTCCGGGTCGTCGCCCCACCGCTGCCGGCCCGGCCGCTGCGGACGCTGTGGGCCCGCCTCGGGGGTCCGCCGATCGAGTGGTTCGTCGGCGAGGCCGACGTCGTGCACGGCCCCAACTTCGTCGTGCCGCCGGCGAGGCGGGCCGCCACCGTGGTGTCGGTCGCCGATCTGACGCCCGTGCACTGGCCGGAGCTGTGCACCACGCCGGTGAGGCGCTACCCCGAGCTGATCCAACGAGCGATCGATCGAGGCGCCTTGGTCCACGCCATCTCCGACTTCGTGGCCGACGAGATCCGCGAGCACTTCGCCATCGAGCCGGACCGGGTCGCGACGGTGCACCTCGGTGTCGCCCGGCCGACCGGCACCGGCGGCGATCCGCCGCCGACCGACCGGCCCTATGTCGTGGCGACCGGAACCATCGAGCCGAGGAAGAACCTGCCGGTGCTGGTGGCCGCCTTCGACCGGATCGCCGGTGCGATCGACCTCGACCTGGTGATCGCCGGGCCCGACGGCTGGGGTGTCGACGAGCTCGACGCCGCCATCTCGTCCAGCCCCCACCGCCGCCGCATCCACCGACTCCCCTGGATCGACGACGCCTCGCGCCAGCGGCTGGTCGCCGAGGCCGCGGTGCTCGCCTACCCGTCCCGCTACGAGGGCTTCGGGCTGCCACCGCTCGAGGCCATGGCCCTCGACACGCCGGTCGTCGCGGCCCGGGCCGGAGCGGTGCCCGAGAACGTCGGCGGCGCCGCGATCCAGGTCGAGCCGGGGGACGTCGACGGCCTCGCCGCGGCGCTGCACGACGTGCTCTCGGACGAGGCGCGGCGAGCCGAGCTGGTCGCCGCCGGCCGGCTTCGGGCCGCCGACTTCGACTGGGGCGACTGTGCCGCCGGGCTGACCGCCCTCTACCGCCGGGCCGCGTCCGACAGGGCACGCCCGCTGCGACCGTAGACTCGTGCGATGAGCTACCACGCCGGGTGGGCCGACTGATGCGCGCCATCGTCACCGGAGCGAGCGGCTTCGTCGGGCGCCACCTCGTCGAGCACCTCCGTCGCGAGGGCGACGACGTCCACGAGACGGACCGGGCTCACGACGGCGTCGACATCACGGTGCCAGAGTCGGTCCATCGGGTCTTCGACGCCGTCCGGCCCGACGTGGTGTACCACCTGGCCGGGTGGAGCGACGTCGGTCGGTCGTGGGAGCACCCGTTCGAGGCGGTCCACCTCAACGTGTTCGGCACCCAGACCGTGCTCGAGGCCAGCGTCCGCAGCGGCGTCGGCGCCGTCGTGGTCGTCAGCAGCGCCGAGGTGTACGGGCGAGCGCCCGGCGACGGCCGTCCCTTCGTCGAGCAGGACCCGATGCTGCCGGTCAGCCCCTACGCCGCCGGCAAGGCGGCCGCGGAGATGCTGTGCGTCCAGGCGTCGCTCGCCCACGGCCTGGGCGTGGTGCGGGCCCGTGCCTTCAACCACCTGGGACCCGGTCAGCTCACGTCGTTCGTCGCCCCGGCCATCGCCGCCCGGATCGTCGACGCCGAGCGGGCCGGTGTCGACACCATCCCGGTCGGCAACCTCGAGCCGCGGCGTGACTTCACCGACGTGCGGGACGTGGTCCGGGCCTACCGCCTGCTCGCGGTCGCCGGAACACCCGGCAAGGCGTACAACGTGTGCTCGGGCCGCGACGTCTCGATCGCCGAGCTCGTACAGCTCATGCTCGACCATGCCGAACGCGAGATCCGCCTCGAGCCCGACCCGTCGCTGATGCGACCCGGCGACATCGCGGTGCGACGCGGCGACTCGTCGATGCTGCGGGCCGACACCGGGTGGGCGCCGACCGTGCCGCTCGAACAGACCGTCCGGGACGTGATGGACGACCTCCGACGTCGCGCCCGATCCGAGATCGGGGCGACCGAGCCCCACCAGCCCATGTCCGGCCAAGAGATGTCGAGGTAACCGTGCCCAGAGCCCTCATCACCGGGATCACCGGCCAGGACGGCTCGTACCTGGCCGAGCTGCTGCTCGAACGCGGCTACGACGTCACCGGGATGGTGCGGCGCAGCAGCACCGTCAGCTTCGAACGCATCGCTCACCTCCAGGACCGGATCGACTTCGTCAACGGTGACCTGCTCGACGAGGTCTCCATCATCGGGGCCCTCCGCGAGCACCAGCCGAGCGAGGTCTACAACCTCGCCGCCCAGTCGTTCGTCCAGACGTCGTTCAGCCAGCCGGTCCTGACCGGCGAGACGACCGCGCTCGGCGTGACCCGACTGCTCGACGCCATCCGGATCGTCGACCCGGGCATCCGCTTCTACCAGGCCAGCAGCAGCGAGATGTTCGGGAAGGTGCACGAGGTCCCCCAGACCGAGGCGACCCCCTTCCATCCCCGCAGCCCCTACGGCGTGGCCAAGGTGTACGGCCACTGGATCACCGTCAACTACCGCGAGAGCTACGGCCTGCACGCCTCGTCGGGCATCTTGTTCAACCACGAGAGCCCGCGGCGTGGTCTCGAGTTCGTGACCCGCAAGATCTCCCATGCCGTCGCGCAGATCGCCCTCGGTCAGCAGGACGAGCTGGCCCTCGGCAACCTCGACGCCAAGCGTGACTGGGGGTTCGCCGGCGACTACGTCGAAGCCATGTGGCTGATGCTCCAGCAGGACGAGCCCGACGACTTCGTCGTGTGCACCGGCGAGACCCACTCGGTGCGCGAGTTCTGCGAGGTCGCCTTCTCCCACGTGGGTCGCAACTACGAGGAGCACGTCACCATCGACGAGCGGTTCATGCGACCGGCCGAGGTCGACCTGCTGATCGGCGACTCCACCAAGGCGCGGACGACGCTCGGCTGGGAGTACCGCACGCCGTTCGAGGAGCTGGTGACCATGATGGTCGACGCCGATCTGGCCCTCATCGAGGGCAAGCTGCGCGCCCTCTCGTGATCTGCGTCCTCGCCGGCGGCGTCGGCGCGGCCCGCTTCCTCACCGGGCTGGTCCGGGTCGTCGAGCCCGAGGACGTGGTGGTCGTCGCCAACGTCGGCGACGACGCGATCCTGCACGGGCTCCACGTCAGCCCCGACCTCGACACGCTCGTCTACACCCTCGCCGGCGCCATCAACCCCGAGACGGGCTGGGGCCTGCGCGCCGAGTCGTGGAACGCCATGACCTCGTTGGAGCGCTACGGGGGCCGCGCCTGGTTCCGGCTCGGGGACCGCGATCTCGGCACCCACCTCTACCGGACCGACCGGCTGGCCGACGGCGCGACCCTCGGCGAGGTGACCGGCGAGATCGCGGCCGCCTGGGGTCTCGGCCTCGCCATCGTCCCGGTGACCGACCAGCCGCTGCGGACCATGGTCTCCCTCGTCGACGGGTCCGAGGTCGGGTTCCAGGACTACTTCGTCCGGCTGGGTCACGCGGTCGAGGTGACCTCGATCCGGTTCGAGGGGGCCGAGCAGGCCCGCCCCGCGCCCGGCGTGCTCGACGCCATCGAGCGGGCCGACACGGTGGTGATCGCGCCGTCCAACCCGCTGGTGTCCATCGATCCCCTGCTGGCCGTCCCCGGCGTCCGTGAGGCGATCGGCGGTCGCCGCCAGGCCACCGTGGCCGTCTCGCCCATCGTCGGCGGGCAGGCGGTGAAGGGACCGGCCGCCCGGATGCTCACCGAGCTGGGCCACGAGGCCTCGGTGGTGGGGGTCGCGCGGATCTACCGCGACCTGGTTTCGACCCTCGTGGTCGACCGAGCCGACGCTGGTGCCGTCGACCTGATCGCCGAATTGGGGG
Source organism: Acidimicrobiales bacterium (assembly GCA_041622835.1). Classification (GTDB taxonomy): domain Bacteria; phylum Actinomycetota; class Acidimicrobiia; order Acidimicrobiales; family JBFJYB01; genus JBFJYB01. Next base: position 13,304 of record JBFJYB010000001.1, read on the forward strand.
TGCAAGCCGTGGTGACCGACACGATCATGTCCGACGCCGACGTCGCCGCCGCGCTGGCCCGGACGACCCTCGAGACCGTGACGAGCCGCCGATGACGGCGCTCGAGATCCGCGCCGTCGACGGCCTGCCCGAGATCGAGGCGGGCGCCGACCTGGCCTCGATGATCGCATCGGCCGGCGAGCTCGTGGACGGCGACGTGGTCGTCGTCACCCAGAAGATCGTGTCGAAGGCCGAGGACGCCATCGCCGAGGTGGACCCCGACGACCCGCTGAGCCACAAGCCGCTCGTCGAGCGGGAGTCGGTGCGGATCCTGCGGCGACGGGGTGACCTGATCATCAGCGAGACCAAGCACGGGTTCGTGTGCGCCAACGCCGGCATCGACCTGTCGAACGTCGAGCGGGGTCACGCCGCGCTGCTCCCCGAGGACCCGGACCGCTCGGCCCGGCGCATCCGGGACGGCCTGCGGGCCAGGGCCGGCGTCGAGGTGGCGGTGATCGTCTCGGACACCTTCGGCCGACCGTGGCGCCGCGGCGTGACCGACGTGGCCATCGGCAGCGCCGGGATCCGGCCGGTGATCGACCTGCGCGGCACCGCCGACGCCTTCGGCCGCGAGCTCCAGGTGACCGAGGTGGCGGTGGTCGACGAGATCGCCGCCGCCGCCGAGCTGGTCATGGGCAAGTCGGCCGGCATCCCGGTGGCCGTGGTGCGAGGCGTCGACCCGACCTGGCTGGGCGACGGCTCGGTGCGCGACGACCTGATCCGCAACCCCAGCGAGGATCTCTTTCGCTAGGCGCAGCGATAATCCGCTGCGCCGCCTTCGGCATCTGGCGCCACCCGCAGCTGCGCCGACGACGCAGTCGTCGACGCCCCACCCGGAACCTCTAGGCGCAGCGATGATCCGCAACCAGCCGGGCGCCTCGGCGCTCGGCGGGCGAATGGCACTGTTCGCCGACTGATCAGCCGCCGATGGGGGTGGGCTCGGTCAAGATGTCGGTGACCTGCTCGATGTTGGGGATCGAGGGCGGGGGCGGGATCTCGGCGCCCAGCGGGGCCAGGGCGAAGGTGAACGCCTCGACGTTGCGGAGGAAGCGCTCGGACTCGATGTCCTCGGTCACCACCTCGGGGGCGGTCGTCTCGGCCTCGAGTGCGTTGCTCCAGCGCAGCAGCTGGACCACCGCCGGCTCGCCGTCGCAGTCGACGCCGGCCTCGAGCCGCTCGCCGGAGGCCAGCGTGATGGCTTCGGGCGACACGTCGATGCTGAGCTGGTCGAGGAACACCTCGAGGGTGGCGCCCTTGCCGGTGGCGTTGGCCGAGAACGGGTGGATGTGCATCAGGCCGTCGCCGTGGGTGTGGATGCCGAGCACGTCGGGGCCGACGTCGTTCTGCGGCGGCAGGTAGGACTGGGTGGTGCAGTCGTAGATGCCGTAGGCGGAGTGCCAGTGGTCGCTGAGCGTCGGCTCGGCGACCGCGTCGCGGGTGCTGCGGGCGAACGCCACCAGGGCGACCCCCAGCAACATGACGACGATGACCGCGGCAGGGAAGCCGATGGCCCGACGATCGGTCGTACGGCTGGTCGACCCGGCCCGAGCGGCGCGGGCGACCTTCTTCGCAGAGGATGCCTTACCCATGCCCCCACGCTAACGGCGAGATCGGGGGATCAGCGCTCACCCCGCCGACGGGCCTGCATCTCCTGGAAGAGCTCGACGTACGCGGCGGCGGCCGCGGTGGGCGTGAGCCACTTCTCGACGAACGTGCGGCCCGAGCGGCCCTGCTCGGCCAGGGTCTCCCTGTCGGCCAGCATCTCCCCGAGGGCCCGATCGAAGGCCCCCTGGTCGTCGGGGGCCACGCTGACGCCGGCGCCGGCGGTCTCGAGCACCCTCGACACCTCGGTACCGGGATCGATCGACGCGAGGACCGGACGACCCGCGGCGAGGATCGAGTACAGCTTGGACGGGACGCTCGACGAGCCGAGGCCTCGGCGCAGGGGCACGACGTGCAGGTCGGCGGCCGCCAGCACCTCGGGCAGACGCTCGGCCGGCTGGTACCCGACGAACCGCACGTTCGGGAGGCCCTCGGCCCGGCGCTCGAGCTCGGCCCGGCCCGAGCCGCCACCGTTGACGACGAAGACGACGTCGTCGCGGTCGGTCATCCGGCGGGCCGCCTCGACCAGCAGCTCGACCGACTGCGAGAAGCCGATGTTGCCGGCGTACATCACCACGGTCTCGTCGCCCAGCCCCAGCTCGCGCCGGTAGCCGTTGTCGCGCGGGCCGGGTCGGATCGCCTCGCAGTCGACGAAGTTCGGGATCACCCTGACCTCCGTGCCGTGGCCGGCTCCACTGGCCTCGAGCTTGGCGGTGACGTTGGCAGCCAGCTCCTGGCTGAGCACGGTCACGGCGTCGGCCCGCCGGTAGCACTGGCGCTCGACGGTGCGGGCCACACGGATGATCCGCTCGTTGGTGAGCGAGCCCACTGCGATGGCGACGTCGGGGAAGATGTCCTGCACGTTGAACACGAACGGCACGCGCCAGCGCCGGGCCGCGACCCAGCCGGCCTCGGCCAGCGACAACGGCGGCGACATCACCAGCACGCCGTCGGGGCGAGGTCCCCGCAGCGCCGCGACCGATGCCTCGATCGTGAAGGCGCCGAAGGCCAGGGCGCGGGCCGGCACGTTGCGCTTGTCGGTCGGGAACGGGTGGAGGCGGGTGATCTTGCCCCAGTCGACGGTCTCGGTCCGGGCCAGGCGACCCGACCACTCGGGCTCGACCCGGTTACGGAGGTACCACGGCAGCGAGGTGACCACGTCGACCCGGTGACCGGCATCGGTGATGCCCCCGACGATCCCACCGAGCACCTCGCCCGTCGGCGCGACGTCGGGTGGGAAGTGGGGGCCGATCACGAGCAGGCGCATCGGTCGGGATGCTATTGCCACCTCCGGAGAACGGGGCGGGGTCAGCGGCGGTCGGATTCCGCCAGCCACCCCAGGGTGCGGCCCACACCCTCCGGCATCGAGAACGGCAGGGGTCCGGTCAGCTCGTCGAGCTCGGCCGAGGGGAACGCCGAGGACGTGAGCATGTTCTCGAGGCGGAACCGGGTGAGCGGGGGCTCCGACCAGACGCCGAGGCGGGCGGCGACGTCGCCCACGGTCGCGGCGACCCGTAGCGCAGCGAGCGGGACCCGGCGAGGGGCACGACGCCCGGCTGCAGCGGCGATGGCGTCGGCGAGCTCGTCGATCGAGTACGGCGGCGTGTCGGCGAGGTAGTGCGTGCTCGACGCCTCTCCCTCGTCGAGCAGGGCGTCGATCTGGACGACAGTGTTGCCGACGAACCCGAACGCCTTGTCGACGCGGGTGCGGCCCGGGTGGACGTAGCGCCCGGCGAGGACGTGGTCGAAGAAGTCCCGGTACGGCGTTGCGAACCAGGGGCCCCAGATCGACGTCGGGCGCACGATCACCCACGAACACGCCGGCGCCCACCGCCTGACCAGCTCCTCCATCTGCTGCTTGCTGCGCCCGTAGGCGGTCGTCGGGCAGTAGTCGGTGTCGGAGGTCGGGATGTACCCGTTGCGGCACACGAGCAGGCTCGACGCGACGACGAGGCGCTCGACGCCGCCGTGGCCCTCGACCGCCGCCAGCAGGTTCTGGGTGCCCTCGGTGTTCACGGCGTAGTCGTCGGCTCCGCCACCGGTGAGATCGGTGCGAGCGGCGAGGTGCACGACATGGGTGGGGTCGGCGGCGGCGACGGCCGCCACGAGCTCGCCCCGATCCCCGACGTCACACGACCGCCAGCACGCGGCGTGGGTGGGGTCGCGAGGCGGGGCCACGTCCAGGTTCACGACCGGCTCGCCCCGAGCGACGTAGTGGGCGACCAGGTTGGTCCCGATGAAGCCCGACCCGCCGGTGACCAGCAGCCGCCGGCTCACCGTGACCGCCCCGCGGCCGAGGCCGCCGACCGCAGCACCGCAGCGGTCTGGTGTCCCGCCTCCTCCCACGAGAAGCGGGCCAGGTTGGCCCGCCCGGCCGCGGCGAGACGCTCGCGTTCGGCCGGGTCGGCGCCCAGCACCGCCATGGCCTCGACGAGCTGGTCGACGCGACGAGGGTGGAAGAAGCGGGCGCCGGAGCCGGCCACCTCGGGGAGCGGCCCGGCATCCGAGCAGATGAGCGGGGCATCCAGCAGCTGGGCTTCGAGCACCGGCAACCCGAAGCCCTCGTAGGTCGAGGCGTTCACGACCGCGACGGAGGACCGGTACCAGCCGGCCAGCTCGGCGTCACCCACCTCGCCGACATGGTGCACGTACCCGCCGGCGTCGTGGGCGGCGATCGCCTCGGCCAGCACGCCGTAGGGATCGGCCCCCACCACACGGAGCTCGGCGTCGACGCCGCGATCGCGGAGCTGGCCGACGGCCTCGACGACGGTGGCCGCGTTCTTGTTCCTGGTCACCGAGGCCACCATCAAGAAGTAGGGCCGGCACGCGGGCGGCGGCACCGGCTCGACGTCGGCGAGCGCCGATCGGGCCCCCTGGTAGACGACCGTCGTCTTGCCGCGCGATGCGGGGATCAGCTCCTCGAGATCGCGCCGCGTGTTCTCGGAGACGGCGATCACGGCCGCGCAGGCCGCGACCGATCTGGGGATGAAGGTGCGGTAGTAGGCCCGCCGCACCCGTGGGATGGCCTCGGGGCAGCGCTCGTAGTACAGGTCGTGGATCGTCACCACTCTCGCGACCGGGCCGCGCAGCGGCGAGACGTAGCCGGTGCTGAACAAGACGTCGACGCCATCGTCGGCGGCGTGCCGAGGGAGCCGGGCCTGCTCCCACAGGACTCGCCGACCGGCCGACGAGAAGCGGGGACAGGCTCTGACCGTGCACTGCGCCGCGATCTCCTCGGACGGCACGTAGCCGTCCTGCGCGTAGAGCACCAGGTCGACATCGTCCATCCTCATCAGCTGTTCGACGACCGACCACGTGTAGGTCGCGGTGCCGCTGCGTCGGCCCGGGTCGAGGAAGAGCGTGTTGACACCCACTCGGATCGGCGTCACGCCCCGAGCTCCCGGTAGAGGTCGGCGATCAGCGCCGCGGTGCGCTCCCAGGTGTAGGTCGCCGCCCGCTCCTGTCCGGTCCGGCCCAGGGCCTTGGCCGCCGGCTCGTCCTCGAGCAGCCCGCCCAGGGCGTCGGCGATCTGGTCGATCGACTCCGGGTCGACCAGGAGGCCGGTCCGTCCCGCCACCTCGGCGGTGGCGGTGTCGGTCGACGTGACGACCGGCGCTCCCTGGTACATGGCTTCGAGGACCGGGAGTCCGAACCCCTCCGAGAGGCTCGGGTAGCAGAAGACGGCTGCACCCGCGTACAGGCTGCGCAGATCGTCGTCGGGGACGAACCCGAGCCGGTGCAGCTCGACCCGCGACCGCAGATCGTCGACCGGCTCACCCCACCCTTCGGGGCCGACCAGCACCAGCGCCACGCTGCGGGGCGCGAGCCGCTCGAAGGCACGGACGAGCCGGCGCAGGTTCTTACGCGGCTCCTCGGTCCCGACCCAGAGGACGTAGCGGTCGGGCAACCCGTACCGGTAGCGGACGCCGGTCACCTCGGCCGGGGTGGCAACCGGCCCGCCGACCCCCCACGGAACCACCCGGAGCCGGTCCTCGGCGATGCCGTTGGCCGAGCAGTCGTCGGCCGACGCCTGGGACGGGCACATCACCAGGTCGGCGTGCCGCCGGGTGAGCTCGAGCGAACGGGTGAAGAAGGACTGGCGCGTGGCATGGTCGGGGTGACGCAGGTAGGCGAGGTCGTGGACGGTCACCATCAGCGGCGCCCGCGACGCCGCGATGGCCGGGCTGGTCGCGTGGACGACGTCGACCTCGCCGGTCGCCCGCTCGACCACGGGCCGGCGCAATCGGTGCCACGCCTCGTACATCGCCGCGCGGGGCAGCGGCAGCGACCGAACCGGGATCGACGGGCGCCAGGGCTCGGGAGGCAGAGCTCGATGGCGAGCGGCGACGCCGACCAGCTCGAGGTCGTCGTGGGCCCCGAGCGCAGCCACCGACTCGAGCGCGGCCACCGCGGTCCCACCCGGCACCCGGTGCCAGCACTGCTCGAGGGTGATCGCGACACGGGTGACCGGGGGGCCGATCTCGTGACGGCTCGGCTCGTGGCGGCTCGACTCGACCCGGGGCATCGAGTCGGAGTCTGACATGTCCGGTGCGAGCGCCGCCGCCACCCGACCCGCGCGCTGCGCACCGGGCGGGTTGTCGGGGTCGCGGAAGCTACGCTCGACACTCGATGTCGACCGATCTCGCCGACGCCCGGGTGCTCGTGACCGGGGGAACCGGGTTCCTGGGGCAGGCAGTCTGCCGCCAGCTCGTCGAGCGCGACGCCTCGGTGATCGCACCGTCGTCGGCCCAGTACGACCTGCGGGACACCGCCCAGGCCGAGGCCGCGTTCTCCGACACATCGCCCGACGTCGTGATCCACCTGGCGGCGCGGGTCGGCGGGATCGGCGCCAACCTCGACCGGCCGGGCGATCTCTACCTCGACAACCTCCGGTTGGGTACCAACGTCATCGACGCCGCCCTCCACGCCGGAACCGGCAAGGTCGTCGTCGTCGGCACGATCTGCTCCTACCCGAAGTACACCGAGGTCCCCTTCCGCGAGGACTCGCTGTGGACGGGGTACCCCGAGGAGACCAACGCCCCCTACGGCATCGCCAAGCTCGCCCAGCTGGTGCATCTCCAGGCCAACCGGAGCCAGTACGGCCAGGTCGGCATCTACCTCATGCCCACCAACCTCTACGGCCCCGGCGACAAGTTCAGCCCCACGGTCTCCCACGTGATCCCGGCGCTGATCAAGAAGTGCGTCGACGCGGTCGCGCTGGGCCTCGACGAGATCCAGGTGTGGGGCACCGGCAGCGCGAGCCGCGAGTTCCTGTACGTCGACGACGCGGCCCGCGGGATCGTCCTGGCTACCGAGCGCTACGACGGCGCCGAGCCGGTCAACCTCGGCACCAACAACGAGCTACCCATCAAGGAGCTGGTCGGGCTCGTCGCCGAGGCCGCCGGCTACGAGGGCCGCATCCGCTGGGACGACTCGAAGCCCGACGGCCAGCCCCGCCGAGCGGTCGACCCGAGTCGCGCCCGGGAGCTGTTCGGGTTCGAGGCGACGACGTCGTTCGAGGAGGGGCTGCGGGCCACCGTCGCCTGGTACGTCGCCAACCGGGACCTGGCCGAGACCCGCGACCGCTGAGCCTCCGCCGTAGCTGGGAAGGGCCGGGGTAGCCTGACCGGCGATGTTGCGCGCCACTACCGACCTCTCACCCGACGAGCTGGCTCCGATGCTCGAGCAGTGGGGCCCGTGGCGGCTCGAGATCGAGTTCTCGAACGGGTTGAATACGACCGATTTCGGCGTCCAGGAGCCCTTCATCCCCGAGCCGCTCGGCAAGATCCTGCGGGTCGGGGCGGCGGTCGACCTCGAGGAGTTCCGGGGTGGGCGGGCCATCGACATCGGGTACAACATCGGCTACAACACGATCTACCTGGCCGAGACCTACGACATGTCGGTGACCGGTGTCGACATCGGGACCCGCCACAAGGAGGTGGCCGAGTTCCTGCTCGGAGCGACGACCCTCGCCGACCAGGTCGAGTTCGTCGTGGGCGACGCGACCACGTTCACGACCCCCGAGCCGGTGGACCTGGTCCTGCACTTCGGGACGCTCTACCACCTGCCCAACCCGCTGCTGGCCGTCGAGACCACGGCCCGCAACCTCCGGCCGGGCGGCCTGCTGGCCCTCGAGACCCAGATCTACATCGGCGAGGACCAGACACTGTCGAAGTACATCAACGGGTTCATGGGCGACGACACCAACTTCTGGGCCCTCAGCCGCCAGACCCTCCGACGCGTGCTCACCCACTACGGGTTCGTCGACATCGAGGTCCTGTTCGAGACCGAGCCCGACTACATCGGCCACGACATGGCCAGGATCATCCTGATCGCTCGCCGGGCCGCCTGAGCACCGAGCTCCTCGACCGTCGGTTCACTCGGGCGTCGCCGTGCGGGGCTCGGCGAGGACGCCGTCCCAGTCGAGCCCGACGATCAGCTCCACCTCGCCGTCGATCAGCTCGTCGACGGTCTCGATCTCGGCCTCGACCCCCAGCCAGCTCGCCAGCAGGCGCGCCGCGCTCCGACCTGGCTGGGTGGTGCGGATCACCGTGTCGGGTCGGCCGAAGGTGCCGGCGTCGCCGAACCCGACCACGTCGAAGCCGGCGGTGGCCAGCTCGTCGGCGACGGCCGCCCCCAGCCCCGAGGTCCCGGCCCCGTTGCTGACCAGCACCCGCACCGCCTCGGGTCGGGCGCCGCGGCCGGTGACGCCGCGGAAGACGTCGAACATGGCCGTGGCCTCGGGGCCTTCCTGGAGGCGCAGGACCTGCGAGCTGCCCAGCACGTCGTCGTAGACCGGCGGCACCATCAGCACGAGCGTGTCGGGCATGAAGGCCCGGAACCGATCACCCAGTCCGAGGATGTCGTTGGGCGTCAGCCGCTCGTCGACCACCAGGTGCTCGATCCCGACGTTGACCAGCTCGTTCCGCCGCCGGAAGTCACGCGCCCCCGTCGACAGCGCCTGCTTCAGGACCGCGACCACGAACTCCTGCTGACGGTCGATCCTGGCCAGATCGGGCGTCACGTCGAGGTTCTGCCACTCACCGTCGACCCGCTGCTCCATGGCGCGCGACCGGACGTAGGCCAGCGCCTCGTCGGGGGTGAAGGTGTGCATCCCGGCCTGGTTGATCACCAGGCCGGTCCGGACGTCGCGGACCGGGTTCTCGAGGAAGAGCGGCACGCCGCCCACCGTGTCGACCAGGTCGAGGAAGCCCTGGAAGTCGACCTGGAGGTAGTGGTTGACGGGGATGTCGAAGTTCTCCTCGATGGCCCGCACCAGCAGCTCGGGGCCCCCGATGGCGAGGGCGGCGTTGATTCGCTCCTCGTAGCGGGCATCGGGCAGCTCGACCACGAGGTCGCGGGGCAGCGACATGAGGTGCGCCTGGGTCGACGTGGGGTCGACCCGCAGCACCATCAGCGTGTCGGTGAGCTTGGTGTCGCCCCGGCCGATGACGATGGCGCTGTCGGGGTCGAGGCCCTCGACCGAGTCGACGCCGATGAGAAGGAAGTTCAGTGGCTCGCCGGTCTGCACCTCCTCGCCGAGCACCGGGCCCAGGGCCACCCGGTTGAGCTTGTCCGCCTTGGACCCGGCAAAGTTCAAGGCGACGATCGCGAGCGCGCTCGACGCCGCCACGAGCACCCCGAGCAGGAGCAGGAACCTTTGGGGCCAGGTGCGGCGCGACCGGAGTCGTCGGTGCGATGCCATCGAGACGCCAACGCTACTGGGCTGTCCCCGCCGTTCGTGCCGCGGGCCGCGTCGACGGTCGCTCAGACCGACTCGGCGTCGCGCTCGAGCTCGACCAGCTCGAGGAAGGCGGCGCACAGCCGCGCTGCGACCGGACCGGGGGTGAAGGTCTGCTCGCCCAGGGCGGCGACCGGCACGACCCCGCGCGTCGTCGACGCTGCGACCACCTCGTCGGCGGCCTCGACCCGAGCGAGCGGGAAACGGCCGGTCCGGACCTCGATCCCCAGCATCCCGGCCACGTCGACGAGCGCCTCACGGGTTATCGAGCCCAACACTCCGAGGTCGAGCGACGGCAGCTCGAGCACCCCGTCGACGATCCACCCGAGCGCGAAGGTCGGGCCCTCGAGGACCGTGCCGTCGGGTGAGACGAGCAGCGCGTCGTGGAAGCCGCCACGCTGGGCCTCGAGCGTGGCGGCCATGTTCGGCGCGTACGACGTGGTCTTGGCGCCGGTGAGCTCGGAGAAGTGCCCACCGGCGTGCCAGGGCGCAGATACCGGCAGGAAGCGGTAGGCGGGCGGGACGTCGTGGAGCTGCTCCCACAGGACGATGACTCGACCCGGGCTCTCGAAGAGCGGGTCGCGGCTGCCGGCGGTGACGATCACCCTCACGAAGCAGTCGCCGCCCGCACGGGCTTGCCGGCGGATCCACCCGCGGACCGCGTCCTCGTCGACCGGTGGCAGCTGGAGCTGGGCGAGGCTGCGCTGCAGGCGAGCGAGGTGCGGGTCCACCCGGAACGCCGAGCCGCCGTAGGACCGGAGCAGCTCGAAGGCTCCGTAGCCCCGCAGCAGGGCCCAGTCGAAGACCGAGATGACCGCCTCGTCGTCACGGACGGGCTCACCGTCGACGAGCACTCGGGCGGCGGTGGTCACCGGACCGACGGGCCGGCCGCCTGAAGGCGGATCCGGGCCTCCTCGGCCCGCAGCATCTCGTAGATGTCGACGCAGGACGCCACGTGGTCCCGCCACCCCCCGGCCACCGGGAAGGACTCGACCGGTGGGGCGGGGTAGGGCTCTGGCTCGATCCCGGTGCTCTCGAGCACGGCGCGATACAGGTGACGATGGCGCCCGCCGAGGTTGTCGAGATCCAGGTCGGGCCGGGCCGGCCAGCTCAGCATGGCCTGCTCGTAGCCCAGACCCAGCCGCTCGAGCGCCGCGGGGAACACCAGCTGAGGCTGATTTCGGAAGTCGGCGGCGTCGACGATGAAGTACGGGATCTTCCGACGGCGACAGAGGTCGACCTGCGCCGCAAGCAGCTCCCACCCCGTCTCGACCAGCGGGAACCCCGGGTCCTCGCCGGCTTCGAGCTTCTTCGCCCGCCGCGACGCGATGCTGAGCCGGGGGTCGCGGATCAAGAAGGCGACCGGCCAGTCGGTCAGCCTGGTCAGGAGCTCGAAGTGGTCGCCCACCTGGTACGGCATCTCCTTGACGACCAGGCCGGCGCGCTCGTGGGTCCAGTCGCCCTCGCCGAGATCGACGGGATCGGCGAGCTGCCCGCCGACGGCGTCGAGACCGGCGCCGTCGAAGTAGCAGATCTCGAAGGGCTCGTGGCTGTAGAACCGCACCGACGGCTCTCCCCACAGCACGCGGGCGAACGCGGTCGAGCTGCATCGGGGCGGCGAGACGATGACGCGGACGTCCGAGTAGCCGGCCAGCGCCCGGCGGATGGGCGCAGGGATCGCTCGCGGCCCACTGTGCTGGGTTCGGCGCGGAGGTCGAGACATGTGGTGATCGCCCGCGTGCCAGCCCTTTGGCTACGAGGCGGGCGCCCGCATCGTAGCGTCCTGGCCACGCACGATCGGGCGACGCCGCGGTCGAAGGCCTCCCGGCTCGGCGTCAGGGCTCGGGGCGGAGATGGATGACGTCGCCGGCCGCCACCTCCACGTCTCCCTCGGAGGTGGCGATGACGAGATGTCCGGTGGGGCCGATCCCGGCGGCGGCGCCGATCACCGGACCGTCACCGATCTCGGCCCGTACCCGCCGTCCGAGGGTCGCCGACCGCTCGACGTAGCCGGCCCGCAGCTCCCCCACCCCACCGGCGCGAAGCCGCGAATACCACCCATCGAGCGCTCGCAGGTAGGCGACCAGCAGCTCGTGGCGGTCGACCGGTCGGCCGGCCTCGGCGGCGAGCGACGTGGCATCGAGATCGGGCGGATACCAGGTCAGGTTGCAGCCGACGCCGATCACCACTGCGGCGAGACGGTCGCCGTCGAGGATCGAGTCCGCCAGGACACCCGCGAGCTTGACCGGCTTCCCGTCGCGCTCGACCACCAGGTCGTTCGGCCACTTGATCCTGGTGGCGACCCCCGCGACGGTCTCGCAGGCCTCGGCCAGCGCCAGTGCGGCAGCCGCCATCATCCAGTGCGCCACGGCCACCCCGATCTCGGGACGCACCAGCACCGACGCGAGCAGGGCCGAGCCCGGCGGTGCCTCCCACCGACGGTCGAGCCTCCCCCGCCCGGTCACCTGGTGGTCGGCGACGAGCACCGCTCCGTCGGGCGCGCCGCGGCGAGCGGCGGCGAGCAGATCGTCGTTGGTCGAGCCGGTCTCGGCCACCCACTCGACGCGACCGAAGCGCGTCCCGGCCAGCTCTCGGCTCACGCGGTCGGGCATCGACCACCACCTCCCCACGGCGGCACCTCGGCGCGTTGGCGTCCGACCCCCCGTTGTCTGCCACCATATGGCGTGCTCTCGAAGATCCTGATCGCCAACCGAGGCGAGATCGCGGTGCGGGTCATCCGCGCCTGCCGCGACCTCGGCATCCCGAGCGTGGCCGTCTACTCCGAGCTCGACGAGCACGCCCTGCACACCAAGCTCGCCGACGAGGCCTACGCACTGGGAGGGCAGACCGCCGCCGAGTCGTACCTCGACACCGATGCCATCCTCGACGCCATCGCCCGCAGTGGGGCCGACGGCGTGCACCCCGGATACGGCTTCTTCTCCGAGAACGCCGACTTCGCCAGGGCCATCACCGCCCGGGGGGTCACCTTCATCGGTCCGCCGCCGGAGGCGATCGAGATCATGGGCGACAAGCTCTCGTCCCGGGCCGCGGCCGAGCGGTCCGGCGTCTCCGGGGTCCCGGGCAGCGCCGACCTGGTCACCTCGCCGGACGAGGTGGCCGCGTTCGGCGCCGAGTTCGGGTACCCGCTGGCCATCAAGGCGGCCTACGGGGGCGGCGGTCGGGGAATGAAGGTGGTCGAGACCGAGGCGAGCATCGCCGCGTCGATGGAGTCGGCGAGGCGCGAGTCGCTGGCCTACTTCGGCCGCGACGAGCTGTACGTGGAGCGCTACCTCAGCAAGCCCCGTCACGTCGAGGTTCAGGTGCTGGCCGACACCCACGGGAACTGCGTGCACCTCGGGACGCGAGACTGCTCGGCCCAGCGACGGCACCAGAAGCTCATCGAGGAGGCGCCGGCACCGGCCATCGCTCCCGACGTGCTGTCGGCGATGGGCCAAGCCGCCGTCGACGTCGCGACCGGGTGCGACTACGTCAACGCCGGCACCGTCGAGTTCCTCTACGAGAACGGCGAGTTCTACTACCTCGAGATGAACACCCGTCTCCAGGTGGAGCACCCGGTCACCGAGATGGTCACCGGCCTCGACCTCGTCGAGCAGCAGATCCGGGTCGCGTCGGGCGACGCCCTCGGCTTCGAGCAGGGTGACATCACCCTGCGCGGTCACGCCATCGAGGTCCGCATCAACGCCGAGGACCCGGCCGAGGGCGCGTTCTTGCCGTCTCCGGGGAAGATCACGGCCCTGACCATGCCCAACGGGTACGGCACGCGGTTCGACGCCGGGTACGAGAGCGGCGACGAGATCAGCCAGTTCTACGACAACCTGCTCGGGAAGCTGATCTGCTGGGGCCCCGACCGCGATGCCGCCATCCGCCGGACCCGCCGAGCCCTCGACGAGCTGCGGGTCGAGGGGGTGGCGACGACCATCCCGGCCGACCAGGCGATCCTCGCCCATCCCGACTTCGCAGCCGTCGAGCACTCCACGAGGTGGGTCGAGGAGATGCTCGACCTGACCGGCGTGGCGGCGAAGCCGCCGCCGCCGGTCGCCGACGACGAGGAGCGGATACGCCGTGAGATCGACGTCGAGGTCAACGGCAAGCGCTTCCACGTCGCCATGTGGGTGCCAGACCAGTCGAGCCAGCGGGCGGCGCGTCCTCGCCGCTCAGGGGTCGGCGCCGGGGCCCGCGGCGGTGGCGGCAGCGGCGACATCACCGTCCCCATGCAGGGAACGATCGTCAAGGTCCTGGTGGCGGTGGGCGACGAGGTCGAGGTCGGTCAGCCGGTGGTCGTGCTCGAGGCCATGAAGATGGAGAACAACATCGGCGCCGACAAGGCCGGTCGGGTGAGCGAGGTGCGGGTGGCGCCGGGCGACACCGTGGGCGGCGGTGACGTCGTGGTCCGGATCGAGTGACGCGACCCGGTCGTCACGGCTGGCGCCAGTCCTCGCGGCCGGCGCCGACGTGCACGACGACGGTCCCCCCGACCCGGTCGGGGAGACCGCGCCTCGTGACCGGGTCGAGCACTGCGCTCAGGTAGATCGCCAGCGCCAAGAGCGGTCCGAAGAACTGTCCGAACACGAGCAGTGCGCTGGCCACGACGAGACTGCGCCACAGCGCCCGCTCGACACGGGGGTTGGCGCCGGTGCGGAAGTCGGCGACCCGGATGCCGACCGCCAGCTTCCCGACGGTCTGGCCGCGCCATGCGACCATCGCCGTCTCGTAGGCGACGAAGGCGACGGTGATCACGATCGTCACCCACGCCGGCACCGTCACCTCGTCCCCCGAGCGCTCGGCGGTGGGGATCCCGAGGGCCAGCCAGAGCGTCATCGGCACGATCAGGTAGTCGATGACGCGGGCGATCCCCCGCTGTGGCACCGAGGCCAGCACGTCGCCGGCCGGAGGAACGCCATCGGCGGGGACCGGCTCCATCCTCACCTCCCGGACGCGGTTGTCGCCCGGGCGGGCCTGACGCAGGGAGCCGCCACCGCCGCGCTCACTCGGCGGCGTCGGTCAGGAGCTCCGCCAGCGTCGGGTGCACGAGCAGCGACTCGACCAGGTCGGTCACCGTCAGGCCGGCGTTCACCGCCAGCGCAATGACCGAGATGAGCTCGGCGGCGTGGCGGCCGACGATCGAGCCGCCCAGGACCACGCCGGTGGCGGGATCGGAGACCAGCTTCACGAAGCCGCGAGGGTCGTCGTTGATCAGCGCCTTGGCCGACACCGTGAACGGCACCTTGGTAACCCGGATCTTGCGACCGACGGCGAAGGCGTCGGCTTCGACCAGGCCGACGTCGGCGATCTCGGGCTCGGTGAAGATGGCCGATGCCGCCTTGTCGTAGTCGATGTGGCGGTGCGGCCGGTCGTGGTGGAGGCCCATGGCGTGCTCGGCGATCTTGCGGCCCTGCATGGCGGCGACCGACGAGAGGGGCAGCCGCCCCGAGAGGTCACCGGCCGCGTAGATGTGCGGGATCGAGGATCGGCAGTTGTGATCGACCTTGACATAGCCGTCCTCGGTGGCGACTCCCACCTGGTCGAGACCGAGGTTCTCGCTGTTCGGGACCGATCCGATGGCCAGCAGCGCATGCGACCCCGCGACGGTTCGACCGTCGCTGCAGCGCACCCGCACCCCGCCGTCGAGCCGGTCGACCCCCTCCGCCCTCGCCCCCTTGAGCAGGTTCACGCCCCGGCGCAGGAAGTCGGCCTCGAGCGCCGCGGCCACCTCGGGGTCCTTCTGCGGGAGGACCTGCTGACGGCTCACGATCAAGGTGACGTCGGCGCCGAAGGACTTGAACATGTGCACGAACTCGACCCCGGTGACGCCGGAGCCGATCACCACCAGGTGCTCGGGCATCTCCGGCGGCGGGTAGGCGTGGCGGGTCGTCAGCACACGCGTCGCGTCGACGTCGCACCAGTCGGGGATACGGGGGCGGCTGCCCGTGCTCAGCACGACGACGTCGGCCTCGAGCTCCCGCACGCCGTCGGCGGTGTCCACCACCACCTCGTTGGGGCCCTCCAGCCGGCCGGTCCCCTCGATGAGGTCGACCCCCTGGCTCATGAGGAGCTGGACGAGCGAGACGTGGAGCCGATCGACGATGCTGCCGATGCGCTCGCGCAGCGCATCGACGTCGACGGCCGCGCTGAGCGACTGGAGGCCCATGCCCCGGGAGCGACTCAGGAACGACATCGCCCCGCCGGTCGCGATCATGGCCTTGGACGGCACGCAATCCCACAGGTGGGCGGCGCCGCCGATGAGGTCGCGTTCGATCAAGGTGACCTCGGCGCCGTGGCGGGCCGCATGGGTGGCGCACTGGTTACCGGCCGGGCCTCCGCCGATTATCACCATCTTGGTGGAGGGCATGGAGGTGCAGGGTAGTGCCGGCGGACGGCCCCACGTGGCTCCGGACCGGGCTCCGAGCCGGGCCCCGACCCTGGGGCACGGGATGGAGGCGCTACGCTCCGCGCGGCGATGTTGCGACCACTCACGCTCGTCGCCGTGGCCGCCGTCGGCGTCGCGGCGTACCCGCTCCCCGTAGTGGCCGAGCAGGTCGACGCACCGGCTGCCATCCAGCCCGAGACCGAGCCTCGGCTCAGCGCCGCGGCGCGGGCGACCGACGCTGACGGCGACGGGGTGACCGAGGCACTGGCTCGCCAGATCGGCCTCAGCACCGCCGGTGCGCCGGCCACCATCGGCGTGATCGCACTGCTCGGCGAGACCGGCACCGTCGCCGCAGCCCAGGAGGCGGTTCCGAGCTTGCGCGACGTGCGCGCCTTCGAGCCAGCCACCGCCTTCTCGGCTCGGGTGCCGGTGGCCGACGTCGAGCGGCTCAGCCAGGTGCCGGGGGTCGAGCTGGTCGAGTGGGACGCACCCGTCCACGCCGCGAACGACCTCGCGACCCGCTTCGGCGGGGTCGACGCCGTGGTCGACGGCCGCGGCTACACCGGCGACCGCGACGGCTCGGAGACCACGTACTCCCGCAACGACACGGTGGCCGCCGTCCTCGACACCGGGATCGACGTGTCTCACCCGGACCTCGACGGCGGGAAGGTCATCGCCTTCGTCGACTGCGTGGGCGGCTCGTGCACCCCCACGCCGGCCTTCGACGACGACCCGACCGGGCACGGCACGCACGTCGCCGCCACCCTGGCCGGCACCGGTGACGGCACCGCCGCCTACCGCGGCGTGGCGCCGGGAGCGGCCCTCGTCGGCATCAAGGTCCTGAACGGTGCCGGCGACGGGATCGTCGGCGATCTCCGGCGCGGCATCGACTGGGCCGTCGCCAACCGCGGTGCCTACGGGATCAAGGTGTTGAACCTCTCGGTCCAAGGCGCGGACTGCCAGGCCAACGCGGCGCTCACCGATGCCATCGAGACCGCCTTCCGCAGGGGCCTCCTCGTGGTGGTCGCCGCCGGCAACCGTGGCCCGAACCCTTGCTCGGTCACCTACCCGGGTGACGTCGCCGAGGCGCTCACCGTCGGCTCGGTCAGAGATCCGGGTGAGGGGGGCTGGTCGATGGAGCTCACCTCCGGGCGGGGACCCACGGCGAGCGGGCGGACCAAACCCGACGTGGTGGCGCCCGGCGTGGCGATCCGGTCGGCCAAGCCGGGAGGCGGATACCACAACAAGTCCGGCACGAGCATGGCGACGCCCTACGTCGCCGGCCTGGCGCTGCTGCTCATCGACGCCCGGCCCGACGCGACGGCCGCCCAGCTGTTCGGGGCCATCGTCGACACGGCCTCGAACTTCGGGGGGCTGGCGACACCCAACGACACCTACGGGACCGGACGGGTGGACGCCGAAGCCGCGGTCGCCGCCATGGCGGTGGCCTTCGCCTTCGGCAAGGTCGACGACGTCGTGATCATCGGCGACTGGGACGGCGACGGCATCTCGACGCCTGGCATCCAGCGGGGCAACCTCTTCTATCTGCGGAACCGGAACTCGGGAGGCAAGGCCGACATCGTGTTCGCCTACGGCCGGACCGGTGACGTGCCGGTGGTCGGTGACTGGGACGGCGACGGCGTCGACACGATCGGTGTCCGGCGGGGAAACGTCTTCTACCTGCGGAACAAGAACACGACCGGTGACGCCGACATCGTCCTCGGGTACGGCAAGGCCACCGACACCCCTGTGGTCGGCGACTGGGACGGCAACGGCACCGACACCTTCGGCGTCCGCCGCGACAACCGGTTCTACCTCCGCAACACGAACACGACCGGCGTCGCCAACATCGTCCTCGCCTACGGCAAGCCCGACGACACCGCCGTGGTCGGCGACTGGGACGGCAACGGCACCGACACCTTCGGCGTCCATCGCGACGGCCGGTTCCTGCTGCGCAACTCGAACACGTCGGGTCCGGCCCGGGTGGCCGTCGCCTTCGGCGAGGCTGACGACGTGCCGATCATCGGAGACTGGAACGGCGACAGAACCGACGATCTCGGCGTGCGCGACGGGCGAACCCACCGGCTGCTCCTCTGAGCGTCGCTGTGCCTTCGACGGACCGTCGTAGCGACCGCAGTAGGCTCGTCTGACCCGAGAACCGACCTCACCCCCACCCCATGGCCCGCTCCGTCATCGTCCACTACCACCTGTTCAAGAACGCAGGCTCCTCGGTCGAGACCATCCTGAAGGAGAACTTCGGGGCGGCATGGCTCAGCCACGACGGCCCCGATCCGGCCGGCGCCGTGTTCTCTCACGAGCTGGCCCGGCTCATCGGGGAGCACCCCGACGTGTCGGCCGTGTCGTCGCACCAGGTTCGCCCACCGGTGCCTGCGATCCCCGGGGTCGAGGTCCTGCCGGTCGTGTTCCTTCGCCACCCTCTCGACCGGGTGCAGTCCATCTACGACTTCGACCGCCGTCGCGGTCCGGTGACCCCCGCCGCAGAGCTCGCGGCCGAGCACGACTTCGCCGACTACGTCGACGTCCTGCTCGACCGGCCGGGCATCCTGGTTCGCAACTTCCAGGTCAGGGTGCTGACCGACGCCTGGGACTACGATCGCCGCCTGGCGGCCCGCCTGCCCCTGGCCCAGCACCTGGAGCGGGCGCTGGCCTTCGTCGACTCGCTCCCGGCCGTGGGGCTCGTCTGCCAGTGGGACCTATCCTGGAGCCAGCTGGCCCCCTGGATCCAGCGCTCCTTCCCGGATTTTCACGTGACGACATCCGCGCACTTCAACGCCGATCCCCATCGCCCCGAGGGCCTCCCCGAACGCCTGGACCGGCTGCGCGATCGCCTGGGCGACGCGCGGTACCAGCGGCTCGAGGACGCCAATACGGCCGACTTCGAACTGTACGAACGGGCCAGGGCGCGCCTGGGCGTCGTCGCCGAGGGCTGAGGCGATCGTGGGCCTGCTCGTCGTCGGGATGCACCGCAGCGGCACGTCCGCGGTCGGGCGCGCCCTCGACGCGCTCGGGCTGTCCACCGGCCCACCCGACCAGCTCATCGGAGCCGACGCGACCAACCGCATGGGGCACTGGGAGGTGCGGCCGGTGACCGACCTCGACGACGAGGTGCTGGCCGCGATCGACAGCCACTGGGCCGCGCCCGCCCAGCTCGACCCCGACCGACTCCGTGAGCTGGCGCGCGGGCCGTTGGGCGAACGGGCCAGGGCCCTCGTAGCGGAGCTGCTCCCCGGACGAAGGTGGTTCCTGAAGGATCCCAGGCTGTCGGTGCTGCTGCCGTTTTGGTTCGAGGTCCTGGGCACCGACAACGCGGTGCTCCACGTGGTCCGACATCCCGTCGAGGTGGCCGGATCGCTGGCGGCCCGCAACTCGATGGCTGCCGAGGTGGGCAGGGCTCTGTGGGAGCGCTACACGCGCCAGGCGCTCATCGACGCGGCCGGCGCCGCATCTCACGTGGTCTCCTACGAGCGGCTCATCGAAGCGCCCGGGGCGACGACCGAGGCGCTGGCCCGCTTCCTCGAGGCCAACGATCTCCTCGACAGCGAGCCGCCGAGCGCGAGCCGGGTGATCTCCGGCGCCGAGCGCCACCACCACATCCACGCCGGCGCGGGCCGCGAGGTGCTCAGCTCCGAGCAGCGCCAGCTGCTCGACCTGGTGACCGCGGCCGCCGACGGCCCCGCTCCCACTCCGGACCTGGTGCCGGACGAGACGCCAGGGCTCAGCTTCGGCTTCCGGGTCGGCGCCGACGTCGCCGGCCTCGCGCGGGTCGATCTGGCCCGGATCTCTCACGAGCTCGCCGAGGCGCGAACCGCGGCCGACTCGACCCTGACCGCCCTCCACGCCGAGCTCGCCGAAGTCAGGCGCCACGCTCAATCGGAGCTCGAGGAGATCGACCGCCTCACGGTCGAGACCCACCATCTGCGGGACGAGCTGTCGGTCGCGTATCGGACCTCAGCGGCGCGCACCGACCTCGAGGCAACGACCCGCGACCTACAACTTGCGCTGGCCGAGGCCGCCAGCACCGCGTCGCGCGTCGGCGCCCTCGAGGACGAGCTGCACCGCGTCGAGCAGCGTCTCCTCACCGAGATGGGGTCGAGCTCGTACCAGGCGATCGCGATGTACCGGCGCGTCGCGACCCAGCTGCTGCCCCCGCCCACCCGGCGAGGTCGCGCCTATCGCAGGACGCTGGGTGTGGCCCGGCGCGGCGCCGCCGGCGCCATCGGCCAGGCCCAGCGGATGCGCGCCAGGCGGGCGGCGCGCCAGGGACCGGACCCGGCGACCTGGCCCCCGGGCGTGGACATGCGGCCGAGCGACTCGCCCCTCGCGTCCATCGTCATCC
>JBFJYB010000002.1:0-26923 GCA_041622835.1 Acidimicrobiales bacterium
AGGTGAGGTAGCGGGAGAAGATCGACGCCGCCGCCTCCTCGTCGGGGCGCTCGATCTTGATCTTCACGTCGAGTCGCCCCGGCCGCAAGATGGCGGGGTCGATGAGGTCCTCGCGGTTCGACGCGCCGATCACGATGACGTTGCGGAGGGCCTCCACGCCGTCGATCTCGGCGAGGAGCTGGGGGACCACGGTCGACTCCATGTCGGAGCTGATGCCGGTGCCGCGCGTGCGGAACAACGACTCCATCTCGTCGAAGAAGACGATGACCGGCCAGCCTTCCTCGGACTTCTCCCTGGCCCGCTGGAAGACGAGCCGGATCTGGCGCTCGGTCTCGCCCACGTACTTGTTGAGCAGCTCGGGGCCCTTGATGTTGAGGAAGTAGCTTCGCGCCTGCTCGTCCCCGCTGACCTGGGCGACCTTGCCCGCCAGCGAGTTGGCGACCGCCTTGGCGATCAGCGTCTTGCCGCAGCCGGGGGGGCCGTACAGCAGGATGCCCTTCGGCGCCGGCAACCGGTGCTCGGCGAACAGCTCGGCGTGCAGGAACGGCAGCTCGACCGCGTCGGTGATCTGCTCGATCTGGCTGTCGAGGCCACCGACGTCGGCGTAGCTGACGTCGGGGATCTCCTCGAGGATGAGGTCCTCGACCTCGGGCCGGGGCAGGCGCTCGAGCAGCAAGCCCGAGCGCGCGTCCATCAGGACCGAGTCGCCGCTGCGGAGCGGCACGTCACGAAGCTGCTCGGCCAGCTCGACCACGCGCTCCTCGTCGGCCCGTCCCACGATCACGGCTCGGATGCCGTCGGCCATGACCTCCTTGATGGTGGCCACCTCGCCGCTGATCTCGCTCGAGCGGACCCGCACGACGTTGAGCGACTCGTTGAGCACGACCTCTTGACCGCGCTGCAGCTCCTCGTTCAGGTCGGGATGGACGGCGACGCGCATCTTGCGACCGCCGGAGTTGACGTCGACGGTGCCGTCGTCGTTGCTGCCCAGCAGCGTCCCGTAGGCCGACGGCGGCTGGGTGAGCTTCTCGACCTCCTCGCGGAGCGCCGCGATGTGCTCGCGCGCCTCGCGCAGGGTGTAGGAGAGCTTCTCGTTCTGCGAGACGGCCTGGGCCAGCTGCCCCTTGGTCTCGAGCAGCCGCTCTTCGAGGGTCCGCACCCGCTTGGGCGCGTCCTGGAGCCGCCGCCGCAGCGCAACGACCTCCTCCTCGAGGGTCCGCGCCTGGTCGCGCAGCGTGCCCAGCTCGTCGTGCGGATCGTCGGTTCGACCTCGGTCCTCAGGTGTGTCGACGGCGACCACCTCCTGTCTCGGCTCGACCTTACCCGGCCGGTCGAAGCGGGAGGCGACACCGGCCAGGGGCCCGCCGGGGGGCTCGGACCCGCCGGACCGAGCGACCCGGGGCCGCTGGTTCAGTCGGCGGCACGTCGAGCCGATACACTCCTGCGGGCCCGATGCATTCCGTCAGGCCCATTCACACATCGGGATATCCATCGGCCGAAACGCTAGGGAAACGAGGCTAGATGAAGGTTTGGATCGACCAGGACCTGTGCACCGGCGACGGTCTCTGCGAAGAGATCGCCCCCGACGTGTTCACGTTGCTCGACGACGGCCTTGCCTACGTCAAGGAGGGCGACAAGGTCTTCGCCGACCCGGGTGGGCCCGAGGGACTCGCGGTCGTCCCCGCCGGACAGGAAGAGGCCACGATCGAATCGGCCGAGGAGTGCCCCGGCGAGTGCATCTTCATCGAGGTCGACTAGGAGTCACCGAGACCTTCGTGGCCGACCGGCGTCAGAGCTGAGCGGCGCCCTCTCAGTCGGCCAGTCGGCGGGCGTGGGTGAGGAACCCGGTGTGGGCCACCATTCGATGGTCGGGGCGGACCGCGGCTCCCTCGATGTGCCACGTGCGATGCAGCACCTCGAGGGTCTCCGCCAACGCGAACGGCGCCTCGACGAGCCGCTCCCGCAGCTGGATCGCCTGGTGGATGCTCGGTGTGTAGGCGACGAGGATGCCGCCCGAGCGCATGGCGGCGGCGGCGTGGGGCACGACCTGCCACGGCTCGGCCAGATCGAGGACGACCTTGTCCAGGTGCCGGGCGTCGATGCCCTCGTAGCAGTCGCGGATCTCCACCCGGTACCGGTCGAGGGCCGCGGGGCCGAGGAACTGGGCCACGTTCTTGGCGGCGCGAGCCGCGAAGTCCTCGCGGATCTCGTACCCCACCACCTCGGCGCCGGCCCGAAGCAGCGCGGTCGACAGCGCTCCCGAGCCCACGCCGGACTCGAGCACCCGGTCGCCGGGTCCGACGTCGGCGAGCATGAGGATCGGCCCCAGATCCTTCGGATAGATGACCTGCGCCCCCCTCGGCATCTTGAGCACGAAGTCGGCGAGCGTCGGTCGAACCGCGGTGTACTCGGCGCCGCGGCTCGAGCGGGCCCGGACGCCCTCGCGCTCGCCGATCAGCTGGTCGTGGGCCAGGCTGCCGCTGTGGCTGTGGAACTCGCCGCCGGCGACGAGCCGGACGGTGTACCGGCGGCCCTTCCTGTCGATGAGCAGCACCAGCTCATCGGCCTGTAGCACGCTCCTGCCGGGCGTTGCGTGCTCGCCGGGCCCCTCGTCGGCCACGGCGGTCTAGCCTCGGCGTCGTCGGCGACGCGGTGGTGGCGGGTTGTGGACCACGACGAACCGCTCGCCCGGCTCGAGCTCCTTGGTGTAGAGCGGCTCCGGCTCGCCGAAGCCGAAGATGCGCCGGCCGAAGCGGAACATCCAGGCGATGCCGCCGAGCACGAGCCACTTGCGGTCACCGCCGAACAGGCCGCGGGTGACGGCGCGCCGCCGCACGTACCTCAGCGGGCGAAGGGCCTTCCTCATGGCGCGACGTCAGCGGCGACGGGGCGACCCGCTCAGAGTCGCCGGACCTCGACGACGGTGCGGCCCTGCCGTCCCCGCCGGCGCCCCAGCAGGAAGGCGAGGATCACGAGGAGGATCAGGGCGACGATCCCGATCTTGGCCGCCGTCTTGGCCGCCGACTCGGTTGCCGTCTCGACGCTGTCCTGGAGCTCGACGAACTTCGACTCGATGTCGTGGGGTGAGATGGGTTCGGTGGTGGTCACGCCGGTCCTCCCGGGTAGACGGCCAGAGCTCGTCGATCGGAGCTCACGAGTCCTCACCATGGTCGGAGGCCCCCGGGCTGCGGACGATCCCCCAGACCGCCAGCGCGACGAAGACGGCGGTACCGCCGAAGGCGATCAGGTAGGGCGCGAAGGACCAGTTCCCGTCGAAGGTGCCGTTGGTCTCGGTCTGGAGCAGCCGGAGGCCGCCGAGCAGCAGCAGGAACAGCCCCAACGCGATGAGCAGCGCCCCGGCCAGGCCGAAGGCGAGCCACTTGGCGAGCCGCTTGAGCGGTTCGACGGTCTCCTGCTTCGCGTAGTCGGTGACCAGTGTGCGGACCTCGCCGATCAGCTCTCCTGGCCCCTTGTCGGTGCTCTTGGACACGGCAGTGGTCGTGGTCACGTCACTCACGGCTTTCCTCCACGGCGAGAGCCTATAGGGCCGGGCCGAGTTCCGATGACTCGACGCCGCGTCACGGCCCCGGAGCGCTATCCGAGCGCGAGTCGCGCCTGGAGGGTGGCGTCGAGCTCGCCGATCAACTCCTCGACCACGTCGATGCGGGCGGCGGCGTCCTCGGCCAACAGGACCCGCTGGCGGTCGAGCGGCCCGAGCGGGGCGAGCACTGCGACCTGATAGGAGCCGACGACCGGATCGTCGCTCAGCTCCGATCCTGCGTCGGCCACTGCGTCGCCGAGCTCCGAAGCCAGTGCCAGCACGCGGCGCAGGCTGGTGACCAGCTCGGCGTACCGATCGGCGAGCGAGTGGGCGACCGCCGGCTCGGGCCAGGCCTCGATCTCGGCGCGCGGGTACGGGTCGTCGGGGAGCCATCGATGGACGCGGATGCGGCCCGTCCCCACCGCGATCACCGCCCAGCGCCCGTCCTCGAGCTCCTGGGCCTCGGCGATGGCCGCGAGGGTGCCGACGTCGGCGCGGACGTCGCCGCCACCGACCTCGCTCCCCCGCTCGATCAGCGCCACACCGAACTGGCCGTTGCCGTCGAGGCAGGTGCGGATCATCTCCCGGTACCGGGGCTCGAACACGTGCAGCGGCAGCACCGCGCTGGGCAGCAGCACCGAGCCGAGGGGGAACATCGGCGAGATGGTGGGGCTCGCCCCGGCCTGGTCGTCGGCGGCGGGATCGGGCGTCGGGTCACTCATCGGGACCGAGCCCGCCGGCCCCACCCTCTTCGTCACCGGCGCCGGCCCCACCCTCTTCGTCACCGGCCCCGCCCTCGCCAGGGGCCCCCTCGCCCGCCTCCGCCTCGCCCTCGCCCTCGTCGCCCGGCTCGCCCGGCGCGGTCGGGGGTACCGGGGCGCGGTCGGGTCCGTCGTAGGGCTCGACCGGGTCGGCCCCCACCGGCAGCGGCTCGAGCTCCTCGACCGGTGGGCCGATCGGGTACTGGACGAGCTGCTCGACCAGGATCCGTTGCAGTCTGAGCAGCTCGTCGTCGACCGACTCGGTGTTGACGACGTAGGCGAACGACAGGGTCTTGCCGGGAAGGGTGTCGATCCAGCCCGACAGCGCGGTCACGCCGTTGAGGGAACCGGTCTTGGCGTAGACCCGGCCGGCGGCGTCGGTGTTGTTGAACCGGCGGCGCAGGGTCCCCGACTCGCCGGCGACCGGCATGGCGGCCGCCAGGTCGGAGGTCGGTCCGGCGAAGTCGAGGATGTCGATGATGGCGTCACAGCTCAGCCGGTCGTTCAGCGCCAACCCCGAGCCGTCGGTGGGGAAGATCGAGTCGATGGAGATGCCCTGCTCGCCGATCACCTCGAGCATGGCCAGCACGCCCTGCGACGTGGAGCCCTCACCGAAGCGGGACACGCCCATCTCCTTGGTCAGGAGCTCGGCGGCGGCGTTGTCGCTGTGGGTCATCATGAACCCGACGATCCGTCGCAGCGGCGGCGACTTGATCGACGCCAGCACCTCGGCGTCCTCGGGGGCGACCTCGTTGCGGGAGCCGGCGGCGATGACGACTCCCTGTGCTTCGAGCAGATCGTCGAAGGTGGCGGCCGCGTGGATGGCCGGGTCGCCGGCGGGGACCGGCGGCGGGGCGTCCTCGGTCTGCTCCTCGGGGTACGTCGTGAAGGCGCCGTTCACCATCAGGGCGCCGAGAGGGCCGGCGACGACCTGTCCCGCGTACTGGTCACCCCACACGGCCGGAAACCGTTCCTGGTCGTAGCGCGACTCGTCGCCGTAGACGCCGCCCTGGATCTGGGTCACCCCGGCATCGACCACGGCGGTGGCCAGCTCCCCGAGGTCGGTGAACGGCGGGCTCGGCGGCGGGAAGGTCGCCGCGTAGTCGGCGGTCATGAGGACGGGATCGCCGCCGCCCACGAGGTAGACGTTGCCCTGGACGACACCGTCGACGATGGGCGCGTTGGTCACGACCGTGGTCTCGAAGCGTCGGGCCGAGCCGAGCTCGAACAGTGCCGCCATCGCGGTCACGATCTTCTGGTTCGAGGCCGGGATCAACGCAACCTCGGGGTTGAGCGAGAACAGCTCGGCCGGCCCGTCGCGGACGACGAGGCAGCTCAGCTCGGGAGACCGGTTCGCCACGTTCTGCAGCCCGGCCTCGATGACCGAGTTGGCTTCGGGGAGCGACAGGTACTCCGGAACCCGCCGGGCCGACAGCAGCGGCGTGGCCGGCGCCACATTCGTCGTCTCGAGCGGCAGCAGCTCGTCGGAGTTGCGGTTGTCGCTCACGATCCATGCTCCGGCGGCCACCGTGAGCAGGAGGAGGGACATCAACAGCCGTTGCATGGAGCGCTCATGGTAGGCCGCGTCGCTCGGGGCCCGGCATCGCGGGAGAGCGCCCCGGCGCTAACCCGACGTCGCGCGCTGCTGGCGGCGCTGCTCGTAGCGCCATGCCAGATCGAGGGCGCGAACGGCCCGGTGCGCGGACGGGTAGCAGAGCCGTCCGGTCGCTCGCACCGCGGCCGGGCCGGGGTTGTCGGGGTCGGCCACCCCCAGCTCGGTGGTGACGAGGATCGGCTTCCCCGTCGCCTCGGAGATCTCGGCCGCGGCCTCCGCGTAGCGCGTGTCCTGGCGCTCGTGGAACTCGGTGATGCGTCCGATGCCGTGGTCGGGGTAGAAGGGGCCCTCGCGCAGGAAGCGGGCCTGGTTCGACTGGATGCCGACGCCGAGGAAGATGACGGCGTCCACCTCGGGGTGGGTGGCGACGATGCGGAGCACCTCCGGGATCGTCTCGCGCGTCTCGCCGCCGGCCAGGTCGATCGGGTTGTTGCGGCTCCAGCGGGGCGGCACCAGCTCGGACACCGCGTCGTGCACGGCGTCGGGTAGCCCGATCAGCTCGAGTGACGACGAGGCGATGGCGTCGGCGGTCAGGACCCCCCAGCCGCCGACCGTCGTCACCACGACGACGTGGGGCCCGCGTGGCCGGGGCTGGGTGGCCAGGGTGGCGGCGGTGTCGAACGCCTCCTCGACGGTGCGGGCGCGGATCGCGCCGGCCTGGCGCATGGCGCCGTCGAAGACCGCATCGTCCGACGCCAGCGACCCGGTGTGGCTGGCGGCAGCCCGCTGGCCGGCCCGGCTGGCACCGCCCTTGACCAGTACGACCGGCGTGGTGGCGGTGGACCCGGCGACCTGTTCGAAGAACCGGCGACCGTCGCCGACGCCCTCGACGTAGGCGAGCGACACCCGGGTTGCAGCGTCCTGGGCGTACCAGGCCAGGTAGTCGTCGACGCCGAGCATGGCCGCGTTGCCCGCGCTGATCGCCCGGGAGACCCCGACGCCGCTGACGCGCGCCAGGTTGAGCATCGACGACACGAGGTTGCCGGACTGGCTGACCACGCCGATCGAGCCGGCCGGCGGGTTCGGCGCGACGATCTGTGCGCACAGGCCGACGGGCGTCGACACGACCCCTTGGCCGTTCGGCCCGGCCAGCGCCATGTCGAGCTCCCCGGCCAGCGCCACCAGCTCCTCCTCGGCGGCCTGCCCCTCGGGTCCGGCCTCGCGGTACCCGGCCGTGGTGACGAAGGCGGCCCGCACGCCCTTGGAGGCCGCCGATCGGAGGACCTCGGGCACCGCGGCCTGCGGGGTGCAGACGAACACGAGGTCGGCCTCGCCGGCGGGCAGCTCGTCGATGGAGCTGAAAGTCTCCACCCCGAGGACCGGCTCCCGCTCGAGGTTGGTGGCGAAGATGCGGCCCCGGTACCCGGCGCTGATCAGGTTGTGCAGCGACACGAAGCCGAACTTGCCGGGGTGGGTGCTCGCCCCCGCCACGATCACGCCCCGTGGCTCGAACAGCGGCCCGAGGTCGGGGCTCACGAGGCCGGGATCACGAGGTGGTGACCACCAGCGCGTCGACTGCGATCGGGGCGCCGTCGGAGACCACGAGCGGGTTCACGTCGATCGACGAGATGCGACCGACGTCGGCGGCCACCTCGGCCACCGCGAGCAGGGTGCCGGCCAGCAGCGATCGGTCGACGGCCGGCTCGCCCCGAACCTCGCCGAGCAGCGACTGGGCCCCGATGCCGTCGATCATGTCGTAGGCGTCGGCCTCGGTGATGGGCAGCAGGCGGAACGTCACGTCGGCCACCGCCTCGGCCAGGACCCCGCCCAGTCCCAGCATCACGGTGGGGCCGAACTGCTCGTCGACGGTGGTACCGACGATGAGCTCCCGGGAGCCGGCGACCATCTCGGCCACGAGCAACGACACCGCGCCGTCGTCGGGACCGGCGGCGTCCAGCAGCTCGTGCCCGGCCCGCTCGACGGCGGAGGCGCTGGCCAGGCCGAGCCGCACCAGCCCACGCTCGGTCTTGTGGGTGATGGCGTCGCCACAGAGCTTCAGGGCCACCGGGTAGCCGAGCTCGTCCGCGGCGGCGACCGCGCCGTCGGGATCGGCCACGCGTCGCTCGGCCGCGCACCGTACGCCGCCTGCCGCGAGCAGAGCCATGGAGTCGTGCTCGGAGAGCGTCGGCACCGCCGCAACCTACCGAACGCCGATCGGCCGGGCCGAATCCCTCGACCGCTCCCCACCGCCTCTGATTTGCCTGCGTAACCCTTCGATCGTCCGGCGAGTCTCTACCCTGAGGGCGCTGCCGGTGGGCGCGCCATCGCCCACCTGGACCGACACCGAACCGATAGGGATCCCACGAAGCCATGCTCGCCAACATCGTCATAGCCCTGGCCGTCGGCCTGGGAATCACCCTGCTCGCCAACCTCGCCACGACGGTGTACCTCCACCGTTCGCTGTCGCACCGTGCGCTCACGCTCCGCCAGCCGCTGCCGGCGATGTTCCGCGTGTTCCTGTGGATCAGCACCGGCATCCGGCCCCGACAGTGGGTCGCCGTCCACCGCAAGCACCACGCGTTCACCGACGAGGAGGCCGATCCCCACTCGCCACTGCGGCTCGGGTGGTTGCGGGTGCTGCTCACCAACGCGTCGCTGTACCGGCGCTGTGCCAAGGACCCGGCCACGGTCGACCGCTACGCCAAGGATCTACCGCGGACCCCGGTCGATCGACTGCTGCTCGACCAGGCGCTGGTCGGACTGGCGGTGGGCTCGGCCCTGCTGATCGCGATGATGTCGTTCGTCGGGAACTTCCCGGTCTGGGTACCTGCGCTGGCGGCGGTCTTCCACCTGGTCGCCTACATCGGCCTGGGCGGCGCGGTGAACGGTCCGGCCCACACCTTCGGGAGCCGCCCGCACGACAACACCGGCACCAACCTCCAGTGGCTGGCCTTCCTGACCTTCGGCGAGGGCCTCCACAACAACCACCATGCGGCGCCGACGTCGGCCCGCTTCTCGTTCCGTCGCCGAGAGATCGACCTGGGTTGGATGTTCATCCGTGTCGCCAAGGCGCTGCGGCTCGCCGAGATCCGCCACGAGGACATCAAGCTGGCGAAGACGCCGGTCTCCACGCCGGCCTGACCCGGCGCACCGGCGCGGCCCGCGTCGACGGCTCGGTCATCTAGCGTCACACCATGCAGATCGTCGCGGCGCTGTTCATCGAGGGGATCGACCTGCGCGAGGTCGAGGGTCCCGCTACCCGCATCGACCTCACCGGCGTGCAGTTCTCGGCGGCTGCGCCGACACCGGTCCCGCTGGTCTGGGCGCCGCACCTCGTCGTGATCGTCCGCTGCGACCCGACCGAGCCCGGCACCGGCGCCCTCGAGGTCGTCTACCGGCGAGACGGTGAGCAGATCGCCCGGAACGTCCAACCGCTCCAGGTCGAGCCGGGGAAGTTCACCTACCGCCTCGTGCGGGCCGAGCTCGAGTTCGACGACTACGGCACCGTCGAGGCCCACTGCCGCGTCGACGACGGCGACACGATCGTGGTGCCCTACACCCTGCTGCCGCCGCCGGCCGGCACGTCGTGACGGTTGGCCCCCGGTGAGCCGGACCGCTCACTTCGCAGCCGGCCTGTCGGAGCATCCCGATGCGGTCGAGGCCATCGCCGAGGTCGTCGGCGAGATCGAGGGGAGCCTCGACGGCCCGCCGACGCTCGCGGTGCTGTTCGTCACCAGCCATCACTCCGAGGCCCTGCCCGACCTGGTGGACACCGTTCGGGCGATCCTGCAGCCTCGGATCCTGCTGGGCGCGACCGCGGTCTCGGTCGTCGGCGGGTCCCGCGAGGTGGAGGATCGCCCGGGGATCGCGTTGTGGGCCGGCGTGCTCGCCCCGGAGTCGGTGCAGGCGGTCCGCCTGGCGGCCCGGCCCGATCAGGCCGGCATCGAGATCGACGGCATCCCGGCCGGCGTGCTCTCGGGAACCATGCTCGTGCTGGCCGACCCGTTCACGTTCCCGGTGGATGCGCTGCTGTCTCGTCTCGCCGTCGACGCGCCCGGCTTGGCCGTCATCGGCGGGCTGGCTTCGGCGGCGGGCGCAGCCGGCCTCAACCGTTTGGTGCTCGACGGCGAGATCCACCGCGACGGCGCGGTTGCGGTCGTGCTCGACGACAACCTGGCGACGGTCGTGTCCCAGGGATGCCGTCCCATCGGCTCGCCCTTCATCATCACCAGGGCCGAGCTGAACCACGTGGTCGAGCTGGGGGGCCGGCCGGCGATCGAACGACTCGAGGAGCTGGTGGCCGGCGCGTCGGAGGCCGAGCGGGAGCTCCTGGCCGGCGGCCTCCATGCCGGGCTGGTGATCGACGAGGGCAAGCTCGAGTTCACCAGGGGCGACTTCCTCATCCGGGGAGTGCTGGGCCTCGACCGCTCGACCGGCGCCATCGCGGTCGGCGACCGGGTCGAGGTCGGTTCGACGATGCAGTTCCACGTGCGCGACGCCGACACCGCCGACGAGGACCTCCGCAGCCTGATGACCGGGCAGTCGGCGGAGAGCGCCCTGCTCTTCACCTGCAACGGCCGGGGCCGGCATCTCTTCGCCACCCCCGACCACGACGCATCCATCGTCCACGAGGCCGTCGGCCGTGGGCCGGTGGCCGGCATGTTCTGCGCCGGCGAGGTCGGACCGATCGGGAGCCGCAGCTTCCTGCACGGGTTCACCGCGTCGGTGCTCCTGTTCGGCCGGTAGGACATCCCACCCTGGTGCCCGCGTTAGGGTGACCGCGACCAGCGGCACGACAGCGAGCGAGGCGATGAGCGATCTCGAACGACGGGCGATCAACGTGATCCGGGGGCTCGCCATGGATGCGCCCCATCGGGCCCGCTCCGGGCACCAGGGAACGGCGATGGCGTTGGCGCCGCTGGCTCACGTGCTGTTCACCCGGATCATGAGCTACGACGCGGCCGATCCCGACTGGCCCGACCGGGACCGGTTCGTCCTCTCGGCCGGTCACGCCTCGATCCTCCAGTACGCCATGCTCCACCTCACGGGGTTCGGGCTCGAGCTCTCCGATCTGCGCCAGTTCCGCCAATGGGGCAGCCCCACGCCCGGGCACCCCGAGGTCGGTCACACGCGCGGTGTCGAGGTCACCACCGGCCCGCTCGGGCAGGGTTTCGCCAACGGGGTCGGCATGGGCATCGCCGAGCGCTGGCTGCGCGCCCGGTTCGGGTCCGAGGTCTGCGACCACCACGTGTTCGTCATCTGCAGCGACGGCGACCTCCAGGAGGGGGTCAGCCACGAGGCGGCGTCGCTGGCGGGCCATCAGGGCCTGGGCCGGCTGGTGTACGTGTACGACGACAACCACGTGTCGATCGACGGGGTCACCGAGCTGGCGTTGTCCGACGACGCGGTCCGGCGGTTCGAGGCCTACGGGTGGCACGTCGTCGACCTGGGCGAGAACGCCGAGAACCTCGACCTGATCGAGGGCGCGCTCCGCGAGGCCACCGAGGAGGACGAGCGACCGTCGCTGATCGTTCTGCGGAGCCACATCGCCTTCCCGTCGCCCGACGTGACCGACGACCCGGCCGCCCACGGGTACGCGTTGTTCGACGACGAGATCGCTGCCGCCAAGGAGGCCATGGGTCTCCCACCCGACGAGACGTTCTACGTGCCCGACGACGTCCTGTCGCTCTACCGCGAAGCCGGCGCCCGGGGGGCCGAGGCGAGGGCCGCGTGGACCGAGCGGATGGCCGGGTTCTCCGGCGACCTCAACGAGCTCGAAGCGTGCATGGCCGCGACGGGGGTGGCGGGCTGGGAGGCGAAGCTCCCCTCGTGGAGCCCGGGCGAGATGGTCGCGACCCGCAAGGCCAGCGGCGCCTGCCTGAACGCGGTGGCCGAGGTCGTGCCGGGAATCATCGCCGGCGGCGCCGACCTCACCGGGAACACCGGCACCAAGCTCGCCGACGCCCAGCCGATGAGCTCCGGGTCGCCGGAGGGACGCCAGCTCTTCTACGGCGTCCGCGAGCACGGCATGGCCGCGGTGATGAACGGGATGGCGCTGCACGGCGG
The DNA here is from genome assembly GCA_041622835.1 of Acidimicrobiales bacterium. Lineage (GTDB taxonomy): Bacteria > Actinomycetota > Acidimicrobiia > Acidimicrobiales > JBFJYB01 > JBFJYB01. The sequence continues at coordinate 11,924 of JBFJYB010000002.1, forward strand.
CACCCTCCCGGTCGGCGGCACGTTCCTCGTGTTCAGCGACTACGCCCGCCCGGCAGTGCGGCTCGCCGCGTTCAGCGGCGCCAAGGTCGTCTACTCCTTCACCCACGACTCCGTCGGCGTCGGTGAGGACGGGCCGACCCACCAACCGGTCGAGCACGTCATGTCGCTGAGGGCCATCCCCGGGCTCCGGGTCATCCGGCCCGGCGACGCCAACGAGACCGCCGCCGCCTGGCGCGTGGCGGTCGCCGCCGACGGCCCGACCGCGCTGGCGCTCACCCGCCAGGACGTACCGGTGCTCGAAGGCACGGCGACCGGGGCGGTCGACCGCGGCGGGTACGTGCTGGTGTCGCCCGAGGTCGAGCCGGTGGTCGCGATCGTCGCGTCGGGCAGCGAGCTGGCCGTCGCAGTGGCCGCGGCCGAGATCCTGGCGTCGGATGACATCGCGGCTCGGGTCGTGTCGCTGCCGTGCTGGTCGCTGTTCGAGGCCCAGGACGAGGCGTACCGCGCCAGCGTGCTCCCGCCCGGCCTCCCGACCGTCTCGGTCGAGGCCGGCGTCTCGCTCGGCTGGGACCGCTACGCCGACGCCTGCGTCGCCATCGACCGCTTCGGCGCCTCGGCGCCGGGGGCCCGAGTCTTCGAGGAGCTCGGCATCACCCCCGATGCCGTGGCCTCCACCGCGCGCGAGCTGATCTCGTCCCACCACTGACCCAGGAGGTGCCATGACCCGGCTCCACGATCTCTACGACCAGCAGGGCCAGAGCCCGTGGCTCGACAACCTGCGCCGCGGTTGGATCACGAGCGGCCAGCTCGCCGAGTGGGTCGAACGCGGGGTCCGGGGCCTCACCTCGAACCCCTCGAGCTTCCAGAAGGCCATCGCCGCCAGCGACGACTACACCCCCGAGCTCACCGAGCTGGTGGCAACCGGCGCTTCGATCGAGGACGCCTACTGGTCGATGGTGACCACCGACATCGAGCACGCGCTGGCCATCCTCCGGCCGGTCTACGACAGCAGCGGCGGCGAGGACGGGTACGTCTCGGTCGAGGTCGCCCCGTCCCTCGCCCGCGACACCGCCGCGACCACCACCGCCGCCCGGCTGCTGCACGTGCGGATCGACGAGCCCAACCTGTACGTCAAGATCCCCGGGACCGCCGAAGGGCTGCCGGCGATCGAGACGATGATCGCCGAGGGCCGCAACATCAACGTGACCCTGCTGTTCTCGCTCGACCGGTACCGCGAGGTGATGGAGGCATACCTGCGAGGGCTGGAGCGCCACGAGGGCGATCTCGGCTCGATCTCGAGCGTGGCCTCGTTCTTCGTGAGCCGGGTCGACACCGAGATCGACGGCCGCCTCGAAGCCATCGGGACGCCCGAGGCCCTGGCGCTGCGGGGCCGGGGCGCGGTGGCCAACGCCAAGCTCGCCTACCAGGCGTTCCTCCAGACGTTCTCCGGGCAACGGTGGGACGCGCTGGTGGCCAGGGGGGCGCGGGTGCAGCGGCCGCTGTGGGCGTCGACGTCGACCAAGAACCCGGCCTACCCCGACACGCTCTACGTCGACACCCTGATCGGGCCGAACACGGTCAACACCCTGCCCGACGCCACCATCGAGGCCTTCGAGGACCACGGCACCGTCGCCCGCACCGTCGACGAGGGCGTGGACGAGGCGCAGGCGGTGCTCGATGGCTTGGCCGGGGTCGGCGTCGATCTCGCCGACGTGACCCGCCAGCTCGAGGTCGAGGGCGTCGCCGCCTTCGAGAAGTCCTTCGACGAGCTGCTGACCACCCTCGATCAGCGGGCCGCGTCGCTCTCCTAGCTCCAGCTAGCTGGCCTCGACGTCGAGCAGGTATCGGACCGCGACCTCGAGCTCGAGCGAGGTCCCGTACACGACCAGCTCGTGGCGGCCCGGTGACAGGTCCGCGATGCGAACCCACCATCCCGTGTCGGTGACCCGCATCGGGTCGGAGGACGGCGTCACCGGGTTGTCGGCGGTGCCGGCGACCTCGTAGGGCGTGGTGTTCGAGACGGGCAGCAGGGCCAGCTCCCGACCATCGAGCAGTGCGGCTCCCTGCGGATCGGTGAAGCCGCACTCCCCTGCCGGGTCGCACCAGCGCACGAGCACCGGCACGAACAGCTCGCGTCCCGGCGGGATCGTGCACACGCGATCGGCCTCGCCACCGACGGAGGGGGCCAGGAACCAGACGTCGTCGGGCTGGTTCCGATGGCAGTGGGTGCCGTCGGGATCGGCGAGCGGGCTGGTGTCCCACGGCTCGTCGGCCGCCCACTGCCACCATCGGCGGGCCAGCTCGTCGTCGGTCGCCGGCTCGGGCGGCGGTTCCGGTGTCGGCTCGGGTGTCGGCGTCGGGTCCGGCTCGGGCAGCGGTGCCGGCTCGGGGTCGTCCACCTGCAGGCCGACTGCGGCCTCGGCGATGGCGCCGAAGTCGATGGCCGGTGCCGGCTCGTCGTCGGTCTGGAGCTGGAAGGTCCAACCCTCGGGGAGCGCCAGCTCGGGCTCGTCGGCCTGGGATCCGCACGCGGCAGCCAGCAGGGCGGTCGTGACGACGACCGCCGACCCCAGGACAGAGCGGCTTCGCACGCCCGAATGATCGGACCGGCCCATCGGGTGCCTTGAGCCCAACGGGCAGCCCGACCCAAGGCGGGCGGGCGAGCCGGGACGAACAGCCCACCCGGTCAGTTGCAGATCGCAACCGACTTGTTACGATGCGCGCCATGCCGACCCAGGAGCCACCCGAGAGCTCGATCCAGCAGACGCTCGACGTGATCGGCGACCGGTGGACGATCTTGATCCTGCGCGACGTCTTCCGGGGCATGCGTCGCTTCACCGCCATCCAGTGCGATCTCGGTATCGCCAAGAACCTGCTGGCCGACCGGTTGGCCCGGCTCGTCGACAACGGCGTGCTCGTACGGGTGCCGTACCAGGACCGGCCGCTGCGCCACGAGTACCACCTCACCGACAAGGGCGTCGACCTGTCGTCGGCGCTGGTGGCGCTGATGCAGTGGGGCGACCGGTGGTACGCCGACGGGGCGCCACCGACGGTGCTCGTCCACGACGACTGCGGGACGCCCGTGCGCCAGGAGGTCCGCTGCCCGAACTGCGCGACCCGTGTGGGGCCCAGCCACATCCGCAGCCGTCCCGGCCCCGGCGATCCCGCCGCCGCCCGAACCGGCTCCGACAGGAGGACCCGTGCCGCACTCTGATCTGCTCGACGTCCCGCTCGACGAGCTGCTGGCTCGGGCCGCGTCGCGCCGCGACTCGACCCACGGCCGCAGGGTCACATTCTCGCCCAAGGTCTTCATCCCGCTGACCATGCTCTGTCGCGACAAGTGCGGCTACTGCACCTTCGCCCGGCCTCCGGCGCGGCTCGAGTCGCCCTACCTCTCACCCGAGCAGGTGCTCGCCATCGCGGTCGAGGGCGCGAGGGCCGGCTGTCACGAAGCGCTGTTCACGCTGGGCGAGCGGCCCGAGCTGCGCTACCCGGTCGCAGCCGAGTGGCTGGCCGACAACGGCTACGACTCGACCCTCGACTACCTCGCCGCCATGGCTCGGCTCGTGATCGAGGAAACCGGCCTGCTCCCCCACGCCAACGCCGGCGCCCTCTCGGCTGACGAGCTGGCGGCACTCCGCCCCGTCTCGCCGTCGCAGGGGATGATGATCGAGTCCCTCAACCCGCATCTCGACTGCCACCGTGGGTCACCCGACAAGACCCCGGCCCGTCGCCTGGCCACGCTCGAGGCCGCCGGCGAGCTGCAGATCCCGTTCACGACCGGCATCCTCGTCGGCATCGGCGAGACCCGGGCCGATCGGATCGACGCGCTGGAAGCCATCGCCGCGTCCCACGCCCGCCACGGTCACGTGCAGGAGGTGATCGTCCAGAACTTCCTGCCCAAGCCGGGCACCGGCATGCACCTCGCTCCCCCGTGCCCGGCCGACGCATACCTCGAGGCGGTCGCCATGGCCCGGCTCGTCCTGCCGGCCGACATCCATCTTCAGGCGCCGCCCAACCTGTCCGACGACTTCGGCGCCCTGCTCGACGCCGGGATCGACGACTGGGGCGGCGTCTCCCCGGTCACCGCCGACCACGTCAACCCCGAGCGACCGTGGCCGGCACTCGACCGCCTCCGCGACGTCAGCGAGGCCCGAGGCTTCGTGCTGGCGCCCCGGCTCACGGTCTACCCCGAGTACGTCCTCGACCCCGACCGGTGGCTCGACGCCGACCTCGTGTTCGCGGTCGGCGACCGCAGCGACGCCGAGGGGCTCGGTCGTGACGACCCGGGCGCCATCTTCCCCGAGCGCACCATGGAGAACGCGAGGGCCGGCGACGGCGCCGACGTCCTGGTCCTCGGCCACGACTCCACCACCTGGTACTCCGGAGGCGGTGGCTCGCCCCCGCAGCTGGTACCGGGCCGGCCGGCGGCCGGCGGCGCCGTCGGCGAGGTTCTGGCCGGGGTCCGGGCCGGCCAGGAGCCGGGCATCGCCGAGATCGTCACGCTCTTCTCGGCGCGCGGGTCCGAGGTCGCGGCCGTCGCCGAGCTGGCCGACGAGCTGCGGTGCGAGGCGGTCGGCGACGAGGTCACCTGGGTCGCCAACCGCAACATCAACTACACCAACGTCTGCACCTTCAAGTGCCGGTTCTGCGGGTTCTCGAAGGGACCGCTGTCGCTCAACCTGCGCGGCACCCCGTACCTGCTGACCCTGGACGACATCGCCGACCGCACGATCGAGGCCGCCGAGGCCGGTGCGACCGAGGTCTGTCTCCAGGGCGGCATCCACCCCGACTTCGACGGCGACTACTACCTCGACGTGACCCGGGCCGTGAAGGACGCCGTCCCCGACATCCACGTGCACGGGTTCACCGCCCTCGAGGTGACCGAGGGGGCCAAGCGGCTCGGCGAACCGCTCGCCGACTACCTTCGCCGCATGATGGACGCGGGCCTCCGGTCGTTGCCGGGAACCGCGGCAGAGATCCTCGACGACGATGTCCGGGCGGTGCTGTGCCCGGACAAGATCGACTCCGACGAGTGGCTCGACGCGCACCGGACCGCCCACGACATCGGCCTGGCTTCGAACATCACGATCATGTTCGGCTCGGTCGAGCGGCCGGTGCACTGGGCCCGTCATCTGGTCAGGACCCGCGACCTGCAGAAGGAGACCGGCGGGTTCACGGAGTTCGTCGGACTGCCGTTCGTCCACATGGCCGCGCCGATCTACCTCCAGCGCAAGGCGCGTCGGGGGCCCACCTTCCGCGAGGTTCTCCTGATGCACGCCGTCGCCCGGATCGCCTACCACGGCCTGATCGACAACATCCAGGCCTCGTGGGTGAAGATCGGGTTCGAGGGCGTGGCCCAGCTGCTGCAGGCCGGCGTCAACGACCTCGGCGGCACGTTGATGAACGAGAACATCTCGCGGGCCGCCGGTGCCGCACACGGCCAGGAGGTCACCCGCGACGACCTGGCGGCGCTGGTCGCGCCGCTCGACCGCGACCTGGTCCAGCGCACGACGCTCTACGGTCGGGTCCCGGAGGACGCCGAACCCCTCCGGCCATCTCGTCGCCCGCGTCTCGTCGTGAGCCAGGGGTGACCGACCCGATCCGACCCATGCCCGCCCAGTACCCCCGATACCGCACGGGTCGACCCGACCTCGACGAGCTGATCGGCGCCGCCGTCGACGGCCTCGGCGATCATCCCGACCGCAACCTCGTCTTCGAGATGATGGCCTCCGCCGCCCGTCTGGGGCTCGAGGGCGCCCATCGCGGCGAGCTGAAGCTGGTCAACGCCGCCCTGAAGGAGCTGCGCTACTCGTTCCACGTCTTCGCGCCCTACCGCGACATCCGGAAGGTCTCGATCTTCGGTTCGGCTCGGACCAAGCCGGACAGGCCCGAGTACGTCGCCGCCCGCGAGTTCGCGGCCGCGATGGTCGACGAGGGGTGGATGGCGATCACCGGCGCCGGTCCCGGGATCATGACCGCGGGCATCGAGGGGGCCGGGGCCGAGAACTCCTTCGGCGTCAACATCCTCCTGCCGTTCGAGTCCGACGCGGCAGGACCGATCGCCGGCGATCCGAAGCTGATCAACTTCAAGTACTTCTTCACCCGCAAGCTGATGTTCATGAAGGAGTCCCACGGCTACGCGCTGTTCCCGGGCGGGTTCGGGACGATGGACGAGGCGTTCGAGCTGCTGACGCTCATGCAGACGGGGCGGACCTACCTGGCGCCGGTCGCCCTCGTCGATCCTCCCGGCTCGTCGTACTGGGACACCTGGATCCACTTCGTCGAGCGCGAGCTGGGCGGGGCCGGGCTGATCTCGCCCGCCGACCTCAGCCTCGTGCGCCTCACCGGCGACGTCGAGAGCGCGGTCGAGACGCTGTGCGGGTTCTACCGGACCTACCACTCGATGCGCTTCGTCGGCCGGCGTCTCGTGCTGCGGTTGCACCACGAGCTGGCCGCCAACGAGATCAAGACGCTCAACGACGAGTTCGCCGATCTGCTGGAGGCCGGACGGATCGAGGCGATCGACGCGACCGCGGCGGAGATCGAGGACGACGACGTGGCCGACCTGCCCCGCCTGGCCCTGATGTTCGACCGCCGCAGCTACGGGCGCCTGCGAGAGATGGTCGACCGCCTCAACGAGCTGGGCTGACCCGTCCGGGGTTCGCGGTGGGCTAGGGCCAGTCGCTGCGATCGGGCTCGTCGAGCAGGTTGATCGCCTTCTCGACGGCGCGCCGGGCCCGGGTCAGGCGCCGTTCGTCGACCGGCAGCTCGGTGCCGCCGGCGTCGATCGAGTCCCGTAGTCGAGCGATGGCGAGGTCGGCCAGCTCCTCGGCGATGACCTCCAACCTGGCCCGGATCTCCTCGAACTCGCCGCTCACGTCACGATTGTGGCGCATCGGGTGCCGACGATCCCAGACCTGTCCGACGCGATCGCCAGCACCTCGTCGAGCCAACCGCGGACGGCGTCCACCGACCCCGGCCCGCGTCACCGGAAACACCTTCGGCACGGGACCCGCAGGCGGTTGCGATCCCGTAGCATGAACCGCTGTGCTCCGGTCCCCCCGCCTCGTCGACTGGTGCGATCGAGAACGTGATCGCATCCTCACCGCCCTCTGTGACTGGGTACGGATCCCGTCGATCTCGGCCTTCGGGGACCACGACGATCAGGTGCTGGCCTCGGCCAACTTCTGCAGCCAGATCCTCCACGCCGCGGGCCTGCGCCGAGCGACGGTGCTCGACACCGTCAGCCGGCCGGCGGTCTACGCCGAGTGGCTGGGCGCGGAAGGCGCGCCCACCGTGTTGGTGTTCGGCCACCACGACGTGCAGCCGGCGGCCCCCCTCGACCAATGGGACCGCCCCCCGTTCGAACCCGACGTCGTCGGCGGGTACTGCCACGGGCGCGGGGTGTCCGACGCCAAGGGCCCGCTGCTCTCGATCATCGAGGCCACGCGCGGCATCCTCGCCACCGAGCACGTGCTGCCTCTCAACGTGAAGTTCCTCATCCACGCCGAGGACACCATCGCCAGCCCCAACCTGTCTCGCCTGCTCGAGGCCGAGAAGGAACGGCTGCGCGCCGACGTGGTGCTGATGCCGGCCCCCAGCGCCGGCCTGGCCGGTCATCCGGCCGTACCGGCCGGCCTGCGGGGCCTGCTCGCCTTCGACGTCGACGTCACCACCGGCGCCTCCGACCTCCACGCCGGCGAGTTCGGCGGGACCGTACCCAACGCCGTCCACTGGCTCGTGCGGCTGATCGCCGATCTCCACCGTGAGGACGGCAAGGTGGCGATTCCCGGCTTCTACCATCGCGTGCGCGAGCTCTCGCCGCTCGGCCGGCAGGTCCTGGCGACGACACCTTTCGACGAGGAGCAGTGGAGACGCGACGCAGGCGTCAGTCGAGTCGAGGGCGAGTGGGGCTACACCGTGCTCGAACGGCTCGGTACCCGCCCGAGCTGTGACGTGGTGAGCGTGATCGCCGGCAACCGGACCGGGGCCCTGAAGACGGTCGTGCCGTCGTCGGCCCATGCGACCCTCGCCCTTCACCTGGTGCCCGACCAGGACCCGATGGAGGTCGAGGCCTCGTTCCGGTCCTACGCCGAGGCCAGGGTCCCGGACGGCGTCGAGCTCGAGATCACCACCCGGCAGTCACTGCCTCCGTCGGTGGCCTCCACCGATCACCCCGCGTTCGTCGCCGCGCTCCGGGCCCTCAAACGGTGTTGGGGCGAGGATCCGGTGCTGACCCGTCACGGGGGTAGTGCTCCGTCCGAGATGGTCAGGCAGCTCCTCCGGCACCCGGCGCTGCTGTACCTCTCGGTCGGGACGCTCCACGATCGCGTCCATGCGCCGAACGAGCAGCTGGCTCTCGAGCAGTTCTGGAAGAACGTGCTCACCGTCGGCGAGCTCTGGCACGAGATCGCCGCCCGCGTGCCGGTCTCCGATGCGACCTGATCCGGAGTCCCCTACTGCCGGTCCCGACCTCCACGAATGGGTGTCGTTCGTCGTCGACGACGTGACCTACCTCTTCGACGTCACCTTCCTGGCCAGCAATTGGAGCTGTGCGTGGAGCCACGGCTGCCCCGGTGTCCGCACCCAACCGGCGCCCGAGCTCCGGGAGGGCTGCTGTAGCTATGGTGCCCACTTCATCGACGACGCCGACCGCGACCGCGTCGGTCGCCAGGCGGCTCGCCTTCCCGTCGAGCTCTGGCAACACCGCCCCGACGAGGTCGCCGACGCGTTCACGGTCGATCCGCAGGCCACCGGTGACGACCAGACGGGATCGGAGCCAGCGGCGGTGACCCGGATCGTCGACGACGCCTGCATCTTCTTGAACCGGCCCGGCTTCGAGGGCGGCGCCGGCTGCGCCCTCCACCTCGGCGCGGTGGCGAACGGCGAGTCGCCGGTCGCGTGGAAGCCCGACGTGTGCTGGCAGCTGCCGCTGCGATTCGAGGAGCGACGCGACGACAACGGCCACCTCACCAGGGTGCTGCGCCAGTGGGACCGGAGGGACTGGGGCGAGGGCGGCGCCGAGTTCCACTGGTGGTGCACCGAGACCGACCTTGCGTTCAGCGGGCACGTCCCGGTGTACGAGTCCATGCGCAGCGAGATCGTCGAGCTGGTGGGCGAGCGCGCCTACGGCCACCTCGTCGACCACCTGGATGCCCGCCCCGCGTCCCAGCTCGTCGCTCACCCGGCCACGGCCGCGGACCGGTAGCGGTGGTGTCGGGTCGCGTCGGCTCGGCGATCGCGCTCTTGCGCGAACGCGGCCCGGTACCTCGCATGATCGTGGCGTCGCTGGTCGTCGGCAGCCTGGTGGGCGTCATCGTCGCCGGATTCGAGCGGCTGACGGTCGAGGTCCTCCTCGACCGTCTGGTCGAGCGGCCGCTCTGGCAGCAGGCCACGGCTCCGGCCATCGGGCTGGCGCTGACCGCCGTCATCCTCCGGTGGGTCGGCGACAGCGCGACCTCGTCGACGTCGGACGAGTACGTGCGGGCCTACCACGCGAGGACACCGAACCTGCCCCTGCGGCACCTGCCCGCCAAGTTCTTCGCCGGTGTCACGACGATCGGGTTCGGGGGGGCGGTCGGTCTCGAGGGCCCGTCGGTCTACATCGGCTCCTCGGTGGGTCAGAACATCCAGAGCCGTCTCGACCGCTACTTCCGCCGCGAGGAGCGCAAGATGCTGCTGACCGCGGGTGCGGCCGCCGGCATCGCTGCGATCTTCCAGGCGCCGGCCACCGGCGTGATCTTCGCCCTCGAGGCCCCGTACCGCGACGACGTGGCCCGACGGGCCCTGCTGCCGTCGTTGCTGGCCGCGGCGGCCAGCTACACGGTCTTCGCGGTGATCGTCGGTACCGACTCGGTCCTGCCGTTCCTGGGCCGCGAGCAACGGGAGCTGCGCCTGGGCGACATCGGCGGCGGCGCCGTGCTGGGCCTGCTCGCCGGCCTCGGTGGTCGCGGCTTCTCGGCGGTGATCCGCCGCAGCAAGGAGATGGCTTCGGAGCTTCCGGTGGCCTGGCGGGTCGCGGTCGGGGGCGCGGTCCTCGCGACCCTCGCCATCGCCTCCGACGCCCTGTTCGAGGAGACGGTCACCGTGGGTCCCGGCTTCCGGGCCCTCGACTGGCTGACCGATCCGGACCGCAGCCTCGGGCTGATCGCCGCGCTGTTCGCGTTCCGGGTCGTCGCCACCGTGACCACGATCGGCGCCGGAGGCACCGGCGGGCTGTTCATCCCCCTGGCCGTGCAGGGCGTCATCATGGGCAGCTTCGTCGGCGAGGTCATCGACCACACCGACACGAGCCTCTACCCGACGCTGGGCCTGGCTGCCTTCCTCGGCGCCGGCTACCGGGCGCCGATCGCCGCCGTGATGTTCGTCGCCGAGTCCACCGGGGCCGGGGCCTCGTACGTCGTGCCGGCCCTCATCGCGGCCGCCGTCTCCCAGCTGGTGGCCGGTAGCACGTCGATCGCGGGCTATCAGGAGTCGGTCCGGCTCGGCCACCTCGAACGCCGCTTCACCTTGCCCATCACGTCGGCGTTGACGACCGACGTGTTCACCTCGCCGCCCGACGCCACCGCGTCCGAGTTCGTGTACGTCCACGTGCTCGGTCGGCGCGAACGGGTGGTGCCGGTCGTCGACAGCGGCCGGTACTTGGGGATGTGCTCGCTCGAACAGCTCGGCACCGTCGACCGCGACGACTGGGACACGACGACGGTGGGTGAGCTCATGCAGACCGAGCTCCCCGCCGCCGGACCGTCGTGGACGCTACGGGACGCGGTGGCCGCCATGGAGGGGGCCGACGTCGAGCTGCTCGCGGTGGTCGACGCCGACGGGAACTTCATCGGTGTGGTGCGAGCCGACGACATCGTGAAGCTCGACGAGATCCTCGACGAGACCGGAGGGTAGCCGCGGGAAGGGCGGCCCGACTGGCGAGAGGGCCGCGGTGTGCTACGAGGGGAACAGGTCTTCGCTCTCGGCCACGAGCGGCGCCTGGGCTCGCTGCTTGCCGAGGATGCACCACGACTTGTGGTCGTGGCCGGGCAACGCCGAGCACTCCTCGCAGGGCTCTTCGTTGTCCTCGAAGAACTCGTCGAACTCGTCGCTGGTGTGCTTCAGCGCCCTGGCTTCTTCATACCGGCGGTGCCGTCCCTTTTTCACGGGTCAGACTCCGGGTGGTCGCGTACGTGTGGCTGATCGTATCGGCACGGGCCGGGCCCGCAACGAGCGTCCCCAGGTGCCGCGATTCGACACTACCGCGTCCCGCGCCCGGATCGCGTCACCCCGGCCGGGTTGATGGCGGCTGCGCCGGCTGCTTCCTGATGGGGACATGCGAGCGCTCCTCGAGCAGGAGCCCGTTGCCGTCGTCGAAGGCGAGCGCCGCCTCGCCCGCGACGAGCCGACGGATCGGCTCGCCGGCCAGCTCGGCCCGCCAGCCCTCGTTGAGCGGGGATTCGTCGCCCCGCAGGAACGCCTCGATGTCGGAGCGGGTGGCCAGCAGGGCCGGGTCGAGGTCGATCGACGAGGCGTGGTGGGCGAGCCACGCCGACACCAGCGTGGCCGCAGGGCGGAGCTGGCGGGCGTCGGAGCGCTTGTCGACCCGCTTCGGGACCGGGTCGGGCCGGTCCTTCGCCTCCCTGATGACCTCGAGCAGCGCCTCACCGTGGCGCCCGTTGGCGAACCGCTCGTCGATCCCCCGCACCCGTCGCAGCTCTTCCTTGGTCGACGGCGGCTTCTGCGCGAGGGCGACGATGGCCAGCTCGGAGAGGATGAATCGGACCGGCTGGTCGGTCTCGGCGGCGCGCCGTTCGCGCCACGCCGCCACCGCCTGAGCGACACCTCGGGCCCGCGCCCCCAGATGACGCGTCTCCTTGAGCCGCTGCCATGCCTGGTCGGGATCGCGACCCGAGAAGCCGCGAGCGCGCAGCGCCTCGCACTCGGCGCGCGCCCAGTCGAGCCGTCCCCGGGCCTCGAGCTGGGAGAGGAGCTCATCGTGGATCTGGAACAGGTAGGCCACGTCGCGCCGCGCGTACTCGAGCTGAGCCTCGGCGAGAGGACGGTGGAGCCAGTCGGTGAGCCGGTCCTGCTTCCCGAGCCGGATCCCCAGCAACTTGTCGTGTACCGCGGCCAGCGACGGCGTCTTCATCCCCACGAAACCGGCGGCGATCTGGGTGTCGAAGAGGGTGGCGGGAATGGTGGCGCACACGTGCTGCAACAGCTCGAGGTCCTGGCCGGCGGCATGCATGACCGCCACCCCCGGCCCGTCGAGCAGGCGCGCCATCGGCTCGATGGAGACCGCCAGAGGGTCGATCAGGACCAGCCGGTCGTGCCACGCCAGCTGCACGAGCGCGGCCCGCGGGTAGTACGAACGCTCCCGATGGAACTCGGTGTCGAGGGCGTAGCGCTCTGCGGTCAGCGCCGACTGGAGGACCTGGTCGAGCGCGTCGGCGTCGTCGATGTAGTCGTACTCGTGCGGCGACAAGTCAGCCCGTCACGGGTCCGGATTCGATGGGTCGCCCGGACTCCTGCCAGGCAACCATGCCCCCGGCGACGTTGACGGCGTCGACCCCGTTGGCGCGGAGGAACTCGGCGGCCCTCATGCTGCGGCCGCCGCGGGCGCACACCACGTACACCGGCTGGTCGGTCGGCACCTCGTCGGCTCGCGCCGGCAGGTCGAGCAGGGGAATGGGTACGGCACCCGAGAGACGGGCCGTCTCGAGCTCGTCGGCTTCACGGACGTCGAGAACGAAGGCGCCCGCCGACCACTGGGTCTCGAGCGCCTCGATGCCGATCTCGGGTACGTCCACGTTCTTCCCTCCGGGCTCTTCCCGGTCGAGGGTAGCGGTCGGGGCGCCACGCCTACTCGCCGGTGCCGGCCTCGGCGCGCCAGCGGGTCACGTCGGCGGGACGATCGAGATCCGCGTACCATGCCGGATCGCCGCCCGGCAGCTCGACGACCCGCAGGGCCCTCGCAGCTCGGTGCAGGGACCGGGTCCCGGCCTCGAACGCGGTCGCCAGCGCAGGAGCGGCGCTCCTCCTCCACCCGGCGTGGAGCCACTGCCGACGTCCCTCGACGACGGGGACGGCCAGGTCGGCCTCCGTGTCGGCCAGCGCCTGGGCCACCGCCGCCACGGCGCGACCCACCGTCGCCGGGTGGTCACAGGCCAGGATCACGACCAGGTCGCGACCCGGTCGGTCGAGAGCGGTGATGACGCCGTTCAGTGGCCCCTCGCCCGGCCATCGGTCGACCACCGTGTGCAGTCCGGCGGCAGCGAAGGCGTGGGCGTCGCCTCCCACGACGAGGACCTCGGTGGCCCCGCCGTCGACGAGGGCGTCGACGGCCACCTGGACGAGGGGACGGCCGACCGCGTCGAGGAGCGCCTTGTCGCGACCCATTCGCCGGCTGGCTCCTCCGGCGAGGACCGCCCCGTCGAAGTCTGGCCGGTGGTGGGCGTCCATCAGCCGCCGTAGTTCATCCGAGTGTCCTCCATGCGGAGCAGCTCGGTCTCCTCGTCGGCCTGGAACCCGCAGTCGACGATCTCGCCGACGAAGAGGGTGTGGCCACCCAGCGCGAGCGACTCGCGGACCTCGCAATCGAGGAAGGCCGGCGCCTGGTCGAGGATGGGAGCACCGGTCACGCCGTCGTGGTACGCGAACCCGTTGAGGGTCCGAGCCGCGACGTCGACCTCGACCGGCTTGGTGAACTTCCGCACGATCGCTCGGTCCTCCCGGGCCACGGTGCACAGCGAGAACACCCGTCCCTCGACGATCAGCTCGTGGGTGAAGGCGGTCTGCTCGACCCCGATGCCGATCAGCTTCGGGTCGAAGCTCAGCTGGGTCGCCCAGTTGAGGGTCATGCCGTTGCGACGCTCGCCGGCTCGGGAGCCCACGATGTACAGGCCGTACGGGAGCGACCACAGGACCCGCCGCCGCAGCTTGTCGTACTCGACCTGTTCGTCTTCGGTCTGAACCCGACCCGGGTAGGGCCCGATCGGTCCCGCGCCTCCTGGAGCAGCCATCGGTGCAGCCTAGGTCCACCCCGGCCCAACCCCCCGCCCGCTTGGATCTGTGACCAGTTCGGGCGCGCCGGCGCGCCCGCAGTCAGAAATCCGGGGTGGGGGGCGGCCAGTCGGGGTCGAGCTGGTGGAGGAACTGGTCGCAGCGGGCCTCCTCGTCGACCTCGCCGATGGCGCCCGCCGCGCGGTGGAGGCCGCCCAGAGACCGAAGGAAGCCTCGGTTCTCGGGGTAATGCCACCTGACGTAGCCCGAGCCGCGCCAGCCGTTCTGCCGCAGCCGATCGAGCCCGCGGTGGTACCCGACGCGGAACGCGGCGTAGGCCTCGACGTCGTCACGGGCCAGCTCGCCCAGCCGGGCCCAGGCATCGAGGTACCGCGGCCAGCGGGCCACGACCTCGGCCACCAGCGCCCGCCGGTCGCCGGGCTCGGCCGCCAGCGCGGCGTCGAGGGCGACCACCGCGTCGGGTGGCTCCGGGTCGAGGATGGTCTCGGGTGGGCCCGACGGACTCATGTTGACCGGCGCATCCGACATGGCGCTGAGCCTACCGACCCATCTCGCCCGGGGATGCGTGAGATCGGTCGTGCCGCGTGACTACCGTGTGTTGGTGCTCCCGTCCTGGCTCGACGTGACGACGTTGAAGTGGCTCAGCATCGCGGCGCTCATCTTCCTCACGCTGGTGGCCGTTTGGACCATGCGGATGGTGCAGCGGGTGGCGCTGCGCGTCACGGTGTTCCTGATCATGCTGGCGCTGGGGGTGACCGTCTGGGTCTACCGCGACAGCCTCGACGAGTGCCGGGCGACCTGCAGCTGCACCCTGCTCGGGTTGGACGTCGACTTCTCCGACTTCGACGAGTTCGTCTGCGACAACCCCACGCCGATCAACTGATCGGCGCTCGACCCACCACCTGCCTCGCGAAAGCCGCGAAGGCGTCGGGGTGGCTCATGTGGGCGCCGTGCGCGGCGTCGGGCAGCTCGATCACGACTGCACCAGGA
>JBFJYB010000003.1:0-23642 GCA_041622835.1 Acidimicrobiales bacterium
ACCTCGACCGGTCCGGTCAGGCGGATGAAGCCGGTCAGGGCGCGGGGGTCGAGCGCGATGACGCCGTCGAGGGCGACCCCGCCCGCCTGCGGGTAGAGCTCCTCGACGACCTGGGCGACCGACGGGAAGTCCGGTGAGAAGGTGACGTCCTGGAAGAACCGCTCGGGCTGATACCGGCCGTAGCGCTCGAGGTAGTCGTCGGGTCCGGAGATGGTGGGGGTTCCGTCGCGCAGGACGCGGTTCAGCTCGCCGGGCCGGCCGGTGCGGGTCAGGGTGATCTGGCCGTCGACCACGTCGAGCTGGGCGAAGGCGCCGACGAACCCGCCGAGGCCGCGAAGCTCCGAGGGCGTCATGAAGACGACCAGGTAGCTGCGGGGGCCCTCGCCTCCGAGCAGCGATGGAGCGGCCTCGACCGCGTCGGCGACGTTGTTGGCGTCGGGCCGGGCGTCGTCGAGCTCGGCCTGGAGCCGCTCGATCCGGCTGTCGACGTTCCACAGCAGCCACGGGGAGTCGGCCGCGTCCACCTCGGTCGCGGCCCGGTTCAGCGCGTCGGCGGTACGGCGGAGGGGGTCGGCGTACCCGTTGACCACCGCGAGGTCGATCTTGCCGTCGCGCAGCGTGACCGCGTCGAGGTCGACCGCGGACGCGGCGCTGGCCGCGACCGTCGCCAGGTTGGCGCCCTCCGCGGTCGCGACGTCGAGGGCACGCGCCTGGGAGCCGACCACCGGTATGAGGCGCGCCGGCAGGGCCCAGGGGGCGGTGACCCGATCCTGGGCCTTCGAGAACTCCTCGGCCGCGAGGCTGAACGTGCGGGCGGCACCGTCCTGGTCGCCGTCGCGTGCGAGCTCGAGCGCCTCTTCGGCCAGGTCGATGCCGCGCAGGACGCTGCTGCGGCTCGTCCAGGCCGACACGAAGAAGACGGTGGTCGCCAGCGCGACGAACGCGGCGGCCAGGCCGCCGCCGATCAGGATCTGGCGCCGGATGCGGCGGGGCGCCACTCTCCAGAACGAGCCGAAGACCACGCCGCACACCGCGGCCGCGATCAGGGTCGGCCGCCCCGAGAAGCCGGTGGTCGGCCACAGCATGATGGCGTGGGCGGCCAGCGCCCCCACGGCGGCGCCCAACGGTCGCGATCGCCGCGCCACGTTGTTCCCGACCAGCGCCAGCCCCAGCGCCACTGCGGCGAGGGTCGTCGGGAGCGCCTCGCCGCCGGCGAAGACGCCCGCCCCTCCCGCCAGGACGAGCCAGGTCCATCGGCGGGCGTACGAGGTGACGAGGGCGAGGCCGATGGCGCCCCCGGCGCGCAGCGCCGCGTCCGCGACCTCCCAGCCGGCCGGCTCCCCCGGCGCGAACAGGCCGGCCACGCCGGCCGCGCCGAGGATCGCCCAGATCGTGCGACGCTCGGCGACGGAGGTGTGTCGTCGGCCCGAGGTGCGATGGAGCGGGGGGCGGGAGCGCAAGAGGACCACGTGCGCCCTGATCGTACGGGACCGGGCGTCCGATCGGCGCGTTGCCAGGATCGACGAGGAGCGCACCCGACGGGCCTAGCCTTGCGCCTGTGAACCCGATCCGCCGACCGGGCCGCGCCCGCCCCGCCGATACAGCGCGCGTCGACCGCTTCGTGGGTGCGCTGGGTCGTCACCGCACCTCGGTCCAGGCGCTGGCCGACTCGGTGACGTGGATCGTCGCCCTCTACGTCGCCACGTGGTGGCGCTTCGAGTTCGACGTGGGCCAGTGGCCGGCGTCCCGGCTGTGGGCGGCTGCGGTCTTCGCGGTGCTGCTCCAGTTGGCAGCAGGTGCGGCCGCAGGTCTCTACGTCGGGCGGTGGCGGTTCGGCAGCTTCGAGGAGGTCGCGGCCGTGGCGCGGAGCGGGCTGGTCGTGACTATGGCGCTCTACGCCATCAACCGCTTCGCGTACAGTCCCCGGCTCATCCCGGTCAGCGTCAACGTCGGCGGCGGTGTCCTGGCCCTGCTCCTGATGCTGGGGACGCGGTACCTCTGGCGGCTCTTCGTCGACCGGCGGAGGCGGCCGCGCCGCGAGCACGCCGACCCCGTGCTCGTGTACGGCGCCGGTGAAGCGGGTGCGCAGCTCGTCACCGCCATGTTGCGCAACCCGAACAGCCCGCTCGTCCCGGTGGCGCTGCTCGACGACTCCCCGGCCAAGCAGCAGCTCCGGATCATGGGGGTTCCGGTGGTGGGCGGCCGCCAGGCGATCCGCGACGTGGCCGAGACTCTCGGCGCCCGCCACCTGGTCGTGGCCATCCCGAGCGCCAGCTCCGTGCTGCTGCGCGAGCTGTCGAGCCTCGCGCTCGACGCCGATCTGAAGGTGAGCGTGCTACCGGCGGTCGAGGAGCTCCTGGGTGGGGGGATCGTCGTCGCCGACGTGCGACCCCTCGAGGTGTCCGACCTGCTCGGGCGGCACGAGATCAAGACCGACGTGGGCCAGATCGCCGGCTACCTGCACGGCCGGCGGGTGCTGGTCACCGGCGCCGGTGGGTCGATCGGCTCCGAGCTGTGCCGCCAGATCATGCGGTTCGGGCCCGAGCGGCTCACGATGGTCGACCGCGACGAGTCGGCGCTGCACGCGCTCCAGCTCTCGATCGAGGGCCGGGCCCTGCTCGACGACCGCAGCCTGGTCGTCGGCGACATCCGCGATCGCGATCGCCTGATCGCGATCTTCGAGGAGCACCGGCCGCACGTGGTCTTCCATGCGGCCGCGCTCAAGCACCTCACGCTGCTCGAGCTGTACCCGGGCGAGGCGCTGAAGACCAACGTGTGGGGGACGCTCAACGTGCTGGTCGCGGCCGAGCGCTTCGGTGTCGAGCGGTTCGTCAACGTCTCGACCGACAAGGCGGCCGACCCCGTGAACGTGCTGGGCTACACGAAGCGGGTCGCCGAGCGGCTCACCGCGGCGGCCGCCACTCGCACCGACGGCGTCTTCTTGAGCGTGCGGTTCGGCAACGTCCTCGGCAGCCGCGGTTCGGTGCTCGAGTCGTTCCGCGCCCAGATCGACGCCGGCGGGCCCGTCACGGTGACCCACCCCGACGTCACGCGCTACTTCATGACCGTGGAGGAGGCCGTCGAGCTCGTGATCCAGGCCGGAGCCGTGGGCCGTGACGGCGAGGCCCTGGTGCTCGACATGGGCGAGCCGGTGCGGATCGACGACGTCGCGCGCCGGCTGGTCGCGCAGGCCGATCGCCCGATGGCCATCGAGTACACGGGCCTCCGTCCCGGCGAGAAGCTCCACGAGACCCGGCTGGGTCTCGGGGAGCTCGATCAGCGTCCCGCCCATCCCCTGATCTCGCATGTGCTGGTTCCTCCGCTCGAGGCAGTCGACCTCGGAGAGCCAGGCGACACCCACGCGGCGTCGGTGCTCGGTTGGCTACGCGACACGGGGGGTTCGTGAGCAGGCGGTGACCAGGCCGACCCGGTGAGCGCCCATCTCGTAGGCGCCCGTCGGGGACGGCCTCATGGCTGACCGGAGACCGCTCTGGCCTCCGCGCCCGGGCGGCTAGGGACCGAAGACCTCGGCCTCGAGCGCCTCGATCCGGCTGAGCAGGCTGGGAGCGAGGTCGTCGGCGATGACGGTCCCGTCCTTGATCCTCGAGTTCGTCACCGCGTCGTGAGCGATCTTGGCGGTCACGACCGCACCGGTCTTGATGTCCTCCGTACGGACCCCGCCGTTGCGGATGTCGATGGACTCCACGGTCGAGTTCTTGATGTCCTTGCCTTCGATGGTGCCGTTGCGAATGTCCTCGCTGAGGATGGTGTTGTTCCTGATCTCCGCGCTCCCTACGGAGTCGATCCCTACGGTGGCGAGCGCCACACCGCCGACGATGACGACGGTGGTGACGATCGCTGTCGTGATGACGATCGCCAACCGCGATCCTGCCGTACCTACGTTGAGCCTGCTCACGTCCTGCTCTCCTTGGTCAGGTGACATGGGTGACCGGGATACTAGCTCTGCCCGCGCGACAGGTGCGGTTATGCGAGGCCGGGCGCACCCAGGCCACCGGTCCGCCGGGCAGGAACGCCCACCGCGGTGGTCCCGGCCGCGACATCGGCCACGACCACGGCACCAGCGCCGACGACCGCGCCCTCGCCCACCCGCCGCTGCGGCGTTATCACGGCGCCGGTGCCGAGAAACGCCCGGTCCCCGAGAATCACGTCGCCGTTCACCATGGCGCCGGGCGAGAGCGTGACGTAGTCGCCGACCACGCAGTCGTGGGAGACGACCGCGTTGACGTTCAAGTGGGTGTGGCGACCGAGGGTCACGTTGGTCGTCACCCTCGCTCCTGCGGCGAGGACGATCCCGGGGGCCAGCCGGTTGTCGGAGGCGATCGACGCCATCGGGTGGACCAGCGTCACCGCCTCGCAGCCCCAGCCGGTGAGCTGCTCGTCGAGCCGGGCCCGTGTGTGGCCGGTGCCGATGCCGAGCACGTACACGGCATCGAGGTCACGGACGGTCTCGGTGGGTCCGAGCAGCTCGATGCCGCGACGGGCGAGCCGCGCCCGGTCGACCTCACCGTCGTCGACGACACCGAGCACGTCGTAGGTCGGCTCGACGTCGTTGATCGCCTCGACGACGTCGAGCACCTCGCGTCCGTGGCCTCCGGCCCCGACGACGACGAGCTGGGTCATCGGTGCCCGCCCGGCTCGTGGGTCGCAGCGATGGGATCGTCGACCGGGTGGCCGCCGACGCCGCTGCCGCCCAGCATGGCGGCAGCCGTGCGGGCGATGATGCGCAGATCGAACGAGAGCGACTGTCGGTCGACGTACTCGAGGTCGTACTCGATGCGCTGAGCCCAGGTGAGACGGTTGCGGCCGTTCACCTGGGCCCACCCGGTCAACCCGGGGCGCACTGCGAGCCGACCCCGCTGGCGGGCGTCATAGCGCTCGACCTGGTAGGCGAGCGTCGGCCGAGGCCCGACCACGCTCATCTCGCCCCGTGCGACGTTGACGAGCTGCGGAAGCTCGTCGAGCGAGAAACGCCGCAGCAGCCGCCCCGCCGCTGTGACCCGGTCGGCCGCCGGGATCATCGGGTTGTCGCCGTCGATCATCGTGCGGAACTTCAGGCATCGGAACGGCGTGCCGTCGCGGCCGACCCGCTCCTGGCGGAACAGCACCGGACCCGGGGAGGTGGCCTTGACCGCGATCGCGCAGATCGCGCCGAGCAGTGCCGCAGCCGGTGCGGTGACGGCGAGGATCGCCAGGTCTGCGAGCCGCTTGCCCCGGTAGGGCCCGGTCACGGTCGCCTGCGGAACCACTCGACCGTGGCCCGGATCCCGGCCTCGAAATCGGTCGGCTCGATCTCGGGGAACAGCGAACGGAACCGCGTCGGGTCGGCCCGGGTGTGGCGGACGTCGCCGGGCCGGCGATCGGTGTGGCGGAGCTGCAGCTCGGTGTCCAGCACCCCTTCGAGCACGTCGACGATCTCGAGCAGCGATATCTGGCTGCCGAAGGCCAGGTTGACCGGGATGTCGTGGGTCCGGCCGTCGTGGACCGCCAGCGCCAGCGCCTCGCAGACGGTGTCGACGAACGTGAAGTCGCGGGACTGCTCGCCGTCGTCGTGCACCGTCAGCGGCTCGCCGGCGAGTGCCGCCGAGATGAATGCCGGCATCACCGCGGCGTAGGCGTGGCCGGCGGGCTGGCGCGGTCCGTACACGTTGAAGAAGCGGAAGGCGAGCACGGGAAGGCCGTACGAGTGCTGGTAGGCCTGGGCATACCACTCAGCGGCGACCTTGCTCGCGGCGTACGGGCTCACTGGTCGGGTGGGAAGCGCTTCGTGCTTCGGGAGGTCGGGCGTCGCGCCGTACACGCTCGAGGAGCTGGCCACGAGGGTGTACGGGTTGCCGGCCCGGCGGGCCGCCTCGAGCACCATGAGCGTGCCGGTGGCGTTGCGATCGTGGCTCGCGACCGGGTCGGCGACCGACTTCGGCACCGAGCCGCGGGCGGCCAGGTGCACGAGGGCATCGGCGCCGGCGAAGGCGGCGTCGAGCTCGCCCGGGTCGCGGATGTCTCCGACGACCAGCTCGGCGTCGACGCCGTCGAGGTTCTCCGTGTAGCCGGTCGACAGGTCGTCGAAGGCCACGACCTCGTCCCCGGCGGCGACCAGCACTCGACAGAGGTTCGAGCCGATGAACCCGGCCCCTCCGGTGACGACGATCCGCATCGGTGCGAGGCTACTGTCCGAGCCCCCAGCGGCCGCGGAGCTAGCGTGAGCGGCGCATGCCCAGCCGGATCTTCCTGTCCCCTCCCGACGTCGGCGACGCCGAGCGGGCGCTCTTGCTCGAAGCGTTCGACAGCGGCTGGGTCGCTCCCGCCGGACCGCAGCTCGACGCGTTCGAGGCGGAGATGGCCGCCTTCGTGGGGGTCGGGCACGCGGTGGCCCTCACCAGTGGCACGGCGGCGCTGCACCTCGCGCTCGTCCATCTCGGGGTGGGTCGGGGCGACGACGTGCTCGTGGCGTCGCTCACCTTCGCGGCCAGCGCCTTCGCCGTCGTCCATGCTGGGGCGCGGCCGTGCTTCCTCGACAGTGAGCCCGAGACGTGGAACCTCGATCCCGACCTGCTGGCCGAGGAACTGCACGAGCGGGCATCGGCCGGCCGGCTCCCGGCCGCGGTGATGCCCGTCGACCTCTACGGCCAGTGCGCCGATCATCACGCCATCGCCGCCGTGTGCGACGAGTACGGCGTGCCGGTCGTCGCCGACGCGGCCGAGGCGCTCGGCGCGACGCGGAACGGGAAGCCGGCCGGGAGCTTCGGCCGGGTGGCGGCGCTGTCGTTCAACGGCAACAAGATCGTCACGACCGGCGGGGGCGGGATGCTGCTCAGCGACGACGCCGCGCTGGCCGCCCACGCCCGCCGGCTGGCCAACCAGGCACGCGACCCGGCGCTGCACTACGAGCACTCCGAGGTCGGGTTCAACTACCGGCTGGGCAACCTGGCCGCCGCCATCGGGCGCGCCCAGCTGGCCCGACTCCCGTCGATCGTCGGCCGCCGCCGTGCCATCGCCGAGCGGTATGCGGCCGCACTGGCCGGCTTCGACGGGTTCGGCCTCCAGCCGGTCGCGCCGGCCAACGAGCCGAACCACTGGTTGACGGTCGCCACGGTGGATCATGCGGCGGCCGGCATCACGCCGGTCGGCGTCTGCGAGGCGCTCGAGCGGGCCGACATCGAGGCCCGACCGGCATGGAAGCCGATGCACCTCCAGCCCGTCTTCGCGGACGCACCGATGCGGGGCGGCGCCGTCGGCGAGTGGGTGTACGCCCACGGCCTCTGCCTGCCGAGCGGATCGAGCATGACCGACGCCGATGTCGACCGCGTGCTCCAGGTGCTGGCGGACGCGCGGCCGTGACCGACCCGATCCGGGTGCTGTGGCTCATCAAGGGGCTCGGCCCCGGGGGCGCCGAACGGCTGCTGGTCACCCACGCCCGCCTCCGCGATCGGGAGCGGTTCGCCTACCGGGTCGCCTACCTGGTGCCCTGGAAGGATCACCTCGTGCCCGACCTGGCAGAAGAAGGGATCGCGGCAACCTGCCTCGGCAGCGGGCGCGGGTGGGACCTGCGCTGGATCACGCGGCTGCGGGGGCTCATGGCCGACGTCGACGTCGTGCACTCCCACTCGCCGTTGCCGGCATCGGTGGCGCGCCTCCTGGCGCGCACGGTGCCCCGGTCGCGCCGGCCGCGCCTCGTCTACACCGAGCACAACGAGTGGGGGAAGCACCGTCGACCGACCCGGTGGTTCAACCGGCTGACGATGCCGCTGGAGGGCCAGGTGACCGCGGTTTCGGAAGGGGTGAAGCGGTCGATGCGGGCTCGCCGCGACGCGGTGGTGCTGCGCCACTGGATCGACGGTGAGCTGGTCGCGGCCCAGGCAGACCGGGCCGCGGTGCGGGCCGAGCTCGGCTTCACCGACGCGGACGTCGTCGTCGGCACGGTGGCCAACCTCCGGTGGGAGAAGGGCTACGACGTGCTGCTCGACGCGGCTGCCACTGTCGCCGGGCGGCGGCCGGAGGTCACCTTCGTCTCCGTCGGTCAGGGGCCGCTCGAGGCCGAGCTGCTGGAACGGCGCGACGAGCTGGGGCTCGGTGAGCGGTTCCGCTTCCTCGGGTACCGCCGCGACGCGGTGCGGGTGATGAGCGGCTTCGACGTGTTCTGTCTGCCGAGCCGACACGAGGGGCTGCCCGTGGTGCTGATGGAAGCCTCGGCGCTCGGACTACCGATCGTCGCCGCCGACGTCGGGGGCGTGGCCGAGGCTCTCCCGCCCGGTGAGGGAAGCACTCGGCTGGTCGCATCGGGCTCGGTCGACGCGCTCGCGGAGGCGCTCCTCGCGGTCGAGCCGAGTTCGGCCTCGGCGGTGGGCACCGTCAGGCCGGTCGAATGGCCGGCGATCTACGAGGCGCGGTACGCGTGCCGATGACCGCGCCGGGCGGGAGCCCCAGCCGATGACCGACCTGGTTCTGTTCGCCGGGGTCCCGCGCTCGGGCTCGACGGTCCTGGGGCTGGCGCTCGGCTGCCAGGACACGGTCGTCTACAGCGGCGAGGTGGGCCAGCTCTTCCGGCCCGGTTGGCGGCCCGGGCGGCGGATCCCCTGCGGCTGTGGCAGATCGGTCGACGACTGCGATTTCTGGCGGGCGGTGTTGGCTGGGGCGGACGTCGACCCGGGGGCGATCCGACGCCTCGCTCCGGATCAGCGGCAGGTCGCGCAGGCGGCGTCGGCTGTCTACTCGCGGGTGCGGGCCGAAACCGGGCGATCGGTGGTGGTCGACACCTCGAAGATGGCGCCCTACCTCGACGTCGTGGCCCGCCTGCAGGGCAGCAACACCCGTGTCGTCCATCTCACCCGTGATCCGCGGGGCCACGTCGTCAGCGTCCATCGTGGGTGGCGGCGGCGCGAGGACGACGGCTCGGGCCCGCCGTTGCGTGCGTCCGCCGGCGTGGTCCTGTCCTGGTCGAAGAACCACGCGCTCATCGAGATGAGGCTGACCCGGTACCGCTTCCGGGCGACCCGCCTCCGGTACGAGACCGCGACGAGCCGGCCGGCTGCGGAGCTGGCTCGGTTGGCCGAGTTGCTCGATGTCCCGTGCGACCTGGCGGTCGACGGCGCCACGATCGACACGTCGGCCCATTTCGGTCATCACATCGCCGGCAACCCGGCCGGCCGGGCCCGAAGCACGGCCCTCGTCCTTCGCCCGGACGAGGACTGGCACCATCGGCTGACGCGGGCGCAGGTCGTTGCGCTCGGGCTGCTGGCAGGGCCGTTGCTGTGGCGCTACGGGTATCGACTGTCGGGCCCGGCCGTCGCCTAGCGGCGGACCCCCTCCAGGAGCTCGACCCAGGCGTCGGCGACCGGCGCCATGTCGAAGCGCTCGATGCAGGTGTCGCGCGCCGTCGCGCCCAGCTCGCCGGCGTCGTCGAGGGCCGCCGCGATCGCACCGGCGACCGCGTCGGGCCGGGCGGGCACGACGAACCCGCTGACGCCGTCGACCACGACCTCGCGGACCCCGCCCACGTCGGTGGTGACGCTCGGGAGACCGACCAGGCCGGCCTCGATCAGCGACCCTGGCACCCCCTCGGTCCGACTGGTGAGCAGGTTCACGTCGGCGGCGGCGCGGTACGGCCCGGGGTCCGACGTGGTGCCCTCGAAGCGCACCGGGGCCGACACCGCGGCGGCCCGCTGCTCCAACGCCACGCGCTCGGGACCGTCGCCCACGACGAGCAGCTCGACGCCGTCGAGCCGGGCGACGGCGTCGATCGCCAGGCCCACGTTCTTCTCCCTGCTGAGCGCAGCGACGATCACGACGACGCGGGCCTCCGGATCGATGCCCAGGGCGGTGCGCGCCGCGGCCCGGTCGGACGGGGTGCCGACCGGATAACGGTCGATCAGCACGCCCTTGGGGATCACGTGGACGGGGGTCGACCGCAGCCCGTACATGGAACGCAGCGTGGTCGCCGCAGCCGGGTAGTAGACGGCGATGGCCGAGGCCCGCCGAAGCAGCATCCCCACGCCGAGGCGCTGGCGGCGCGTCCGGGCCCAGTAGGCCGGTTCGCCGATCGTGCGGTAGACGAAGGGGCGGTAGCGCGGCACCGTCGCCTCGGCTGCGGCGCGGAGGGTCGCAGCGCCGTGGGCGACGACGACGTCGGCGTGTCGCATGCGCTGCCGCAGCTCACGCCATCGTGCCGGCGCAGAGGTCCCGCGGCATGCCTCGACCGGGAGGGTGTCGGGCCCGTCGCCGGCGCGGAGCGCGACCGTCTCGACCGACCGGCACCGCTCCGACAGCGCTTCGCCCAGCTCGACCGCGAACGTCTCGGCCCCGCGACGGTGGGTGCTGGTGACGAGCTGGAGCACGTCGAGCGAGCTGGTTCGCAAGGCGACCGACTCTAGTGTCGTGACCGCTGCCGTCGGCCCGGCGCGGCGGTCAGGGCCAGAGCGGCGCCTCCCGCCCGAGCAGCGAGGCCAGCTCGTCGTTCGGCTGCTCGAAGTGGCGCACGAGCTCGCGACGGAGCTCGGCCGGCAACTCCGGGTCGGTCGAGGCCGGCGCATGACCGTGCCGGTACGAGTAGTTCGGCCAGTCCCGGTCACCGAGCGGTGCCAGGTCGAGGAAGTCGGTGATCGCGTCGAGGGTCAGCCGGGGGTCCCGGATCAGGTCCTCGAACCGCAGGACGAGGAAGCGGGACGGCGGGAAGTGCGAGAACCAGATGCGGAGCTGGGCGGCGTACAGGCCGCGTTCGGTGTAGCTGAAGGGCGCGAAGGCCGCCGCCCCGCTCTGCGGTCCGGCGTCGAGCACAGCCCGTACGTCGTCGGGGGTCGCCGGGTCGGCCAGCGCAGCCGCGAGGTGGTCGGCGGCGCGGCGCTCCTCGACCTCGAGCGCCTCGGCGAATCCCAGGTCCTCGTGACCGAGCCTCACCAGGTGCTGGTGGTGCGAGAAGGCCCGGTCGACGGGATCCCGGAGCATGACGATCATCCTGATCGAGGGGAGCGCCGCGTGGATGCGCGCCGCAGCGGCTGGATAGGAGAGGTACGTGGGTGTGGCCTCGAAGGTCCGCTTCCGTCGAGCGTGCAGCGGGAAGTGGGCGCGGTACCAGGTCTCGCCCCGCCAGTGCTCCCGGCCGAAGTACTCGGTCTCCTTGCGAAGCGATCCGACCACGTCGGGGTGATCGGCGAGGTAGCGGTAGAGGCTGCTGGTCCCGGCGCGCTGGGTTCCGATGATCATGAAGTCGGGCAGCATCCTGAAACGGGCCGACACCAGCCGGGGCCGCAACCGCATCCGGGCGATCCGACGCTTCGTGCGCAGAGACAGCCGCCGACGCAACCACTCTCGTGGCGCGGCGCCGGCGCTTCGGAGGCGGCGGGTCGTGGGGCTCACCGGCGGCGTCGCTCGCGAGGCGACGGCTGCCCGTCCGCCACCACCTGCCGGTACATCCGGATCAGGGCCTCCGCCGAGTGGTCCATGGTGAAGCGTCGTTCGAACAGCTCACGGTTGCGTCGACCCATGCGAGCCCGACGCTCCGGGTCGTCCAGGAGGTTCGCGACGGCCGCGGCGAGCGCTGCCGGATCTCGTGGCGGCACGAGTACTGCGCCGTCACCGGGTGCAACGGCCTCCGCGACGCCGCCGATGTCGGACGCGACGATCGGCAGGCCGCAACCCATGGCCTCGATCACGGCGCCGGGCATCCCCTCGTAGAGCGACGGGAACACGAAGAGGTCGCTCGCTCCGAGGATGTCGGCGACGTCCGAGCGATGACCCAGGAAGTGGACCCGGCCGGAGACGTCGGGTCGGGTCTGGAGGAACGTGCGCAGCGACGCGGTCTCGGTTCCCTCGCTGCCCGCGATGAGAAGGACGGCGCTGCGGGAGCTTCCCAGCTCCTCGATCGCCCGGAGGAGGCTGTACTGGTTCTTCGCAAAGGCATGGCGGCCGACGTTGACGAGAAGCGGCACCTCGAGACCGATGCCGAGGCTCCTCCGCACCGTCGCGCGTTCGGCGCCAGAGAGCGGGCGGAAGTCCGAGGCCGGGCGTCCCCGCTGGATGACGTCGATGCGATCCGGGCTGATCCGCAGCCCGCGAGCGGCGTCGTCCCGCACGGCCTCGGACACGGCGTGGAAGCGATGGGTGCGAGTTCTCGCCAGTGCCATCTCGAGGGCTCGCAGAACGCGGAGCTTGAGCGGGCTCAGGCGCGGGTTGCTGGCCCGATCGGCGCTGAACGTGACGTTGACGAGGCTGGTGACGATGCGGGCCCGCAGCCCGACGGTCGCGAGCCGACCGAGGAGGTTCGAGTCGAACAGCATCGTGTGGACGACGTCGGGGTCGCGTTCGGCGACGGCGGATCGAAGGGCGCGCCCGGTCCTCAGGAGCCCGCGCTGGCCGACGGCGCGGATCTCGAATCCCCGCTCTCTCAGCGAGGCTTCGATCCCCTCGGACGCGCCGCGGCCGAGGGTCAGTACCGAGACGTCCACGTCCCGGTCCCGCAGCTCCGGCAGCAGGTCGGCGAGGGAGCGCTCGGTGCCCCCGCCGCCCAACCCGTTGATCACGTAGACGACCTTCACGGAGCTGGTCGGCCCGGCCGAGAACGGAGACGGGTCGGTTCGCGGGTGGGGGGGTCGGCTTCGGTCATGAGTGCCCGGCGGATCGGAGCGACGGGTCGTCATTCTACGCGGGCGGTCCGGTCGGCGGCGGCGGCGCGCGTCGCCAGCCGCCCCGGCCGCGACGCGCGACCCGCTGCCTGTGCGAGCGCCTGTTGGCTGAGTATTACAGCCGATTCGCCGCCGACCAGATCCTGGTGCTGTGCAGCGAGCACATGGACGACGACACCGCTGTGGTGTTGGGAGCCATCGAGAACCACGTCGGTCTCCGGCCCCATCGGTGGAGCGCCACCGCCCTCGAGCGGGTCAACGTCGGTGGGTACGAGGGTCGAGCCCCTGCGGCCGCCGTCGACGCCCTGACGGAGTTCTACGCCGAGCCCAACCGAGCGCTGTTCGCCCGGCTCGGCCGGACCTTCCCCTGGCGTGGATGAGGGGCTCGCCCGACGCCGGGCCCGGTCACGACCTTCGGGCGTGCCAGCGTCGACGGACCCGGCGGAGCTCGCGACGGACGATCGGCCAGACCGGACGCTCGAGATCCATGGGGTACCCCAGCTCGGTGAAGTCGGGCGCGTAGCACTCGTTCAGCGCCTTGACGGCCCGCCGGGTGAGCGGCTCGGCACGATCCGATCGGGGGTTCAGGCTCTTGTTCCGGACGGCGATCGTGGCCCCGATCATCGATCCGAGCCGTGTGCTGAGGTCTTCGGTGTCGACCAGGCTCGTGAAGAAGCTTCTGCGTAGCCCCGCCTTCTTCCAGATGTGGCACTGGGGGTGGGTATGGCGGTTGATCATGTAGATCAGCGGGAGGTAGCTCGCGAACCGCTCGATCTCCGGCGCAGTGGCTCGCTCGGCCCGATCGAGACCGGCGAACCGCTGGAACTCCTCCGGCGGCATGACCTTCGTCAGGTTCTCGGAGGCGATGTTGCGGTGTCCGGGCGAGTGGGGGAAGGGCTCGTCCTCGCCGGCCACGAAGTTGAAGTAGTACGAGAGGAACCGGTCGTAGGGGTTTCTCGTGATGAGAATGCGCTGCCAGTCGCCGATGTCGACGGTGGCGAGCCAGCGACGCAGGTCGGGCGGTCGCTGGGCGGGGCTCGTCCAGGCGGCGTCGTCGGCCACGGCGCGGTGAACGGCGGTGAACCCGCACTTGAAGTTGGTGACGACGAGGATCCTGCGGTCGGCGTTGGCCAGGATCCGGCCACGGGATGCAGTGTCCCAGTTCGGCACCGGCACCTCCGGCTAACGGAGCGCCAGGGTCACGGCGTAATCGCGACGCAGGAGCGGTCGGCGTCTCATGATCTCGCTGGCGAGCGGGTTGACGATGCGGCGCAGCACGCGACCGCCCCGTAGGACGAAGCGGAAGCGCGTGTCCACCCACTCGAATCCGACGATGCGCAGGCTCGATCTCGAGACGAGCTCGTACATGACCTCGGGGTCGAGCCAGGCTGCGTGCTCCGGGTTGACCATCACCTGGTTCCGGAAGGCGGCCTGGAAGAACTGCTCGACGTTGAAGGGGTTCGGCGTCGTCACCACGAGCCTCGAGTCGGGGCCCATGTGGCGTGCCGCCGCCTCCAGGAACCGGCCCGGGTTGGAGAGGTGCTCGATGAGGTCTCCGGCCACGATGACGTCGAACTCGCGACTGAGGTCGAAGTCCTCGGCGTTGCCGACCACGATGTGGTACCCCCGGGCGTTCAGCTCGGCCGCGTCGGCTTCCAGCAGATCGAGACCGACGACGCTATCGGCCACGGTCGCGATCCTGGCGTGCAGCCAGTCCTCGCCCAGCTCGAGCGCCACCCCGTAGCTGTGGTCGATGCACCCGACGTCGAGCACCGACCTCTGCGCGCACAGATCGAGGACGAGCGCGTCCTTGGGCAGGATCGGCCGCTGGGAGCGGACATGGGCGACGTAGCTCTCGCGGTCGGCGAACCCGCTCACGACCCGCCCCCCGGCCGGCTCTGCAGTTTGCGTCGAAGCGCGTCGAGCGCGCCGCGCCGTGCCAGGCCGATCTGAAGCCGTCGGTAGCGGTACCAGGCCCGCCGGACACGGCGGCTCCCGGCGAGCCGCCGATGCCTCCGGAGGATGCGATAGGTCATCCGCCTTCGATCGAGCGCGCTCATGGCGCCCGTCATGCTGTGGTCGTGCTCGCGGTACTCCACCAGCGGCTGATCGACGACCGTCCCGCCCCACCCGTGCTCGGCGAGTGTCAGCCAGAAGTCCCAGTCCTCCCAGCCGGTGCGGTTGGCCTCGTCGTAGGGATGGCCGAGCACCAGCTCCCGGCGGATCAACGCGCAGGCGGCGATCTCATTGCCGTCGAGCAGCCGCTCGAGGTCGTAGTCGGGCAGCGACGTGGCCGCGCGCTCGGCTCCACCGAAGCGTCGGACCTGAGTGAACGCGAACCCGGCCGCTGGATGGGTCTCGAGCGCCGCTATGCATTCGCTCACGAACCGGGGAGCGAGGCGGTCGTCGGCGTCGAGGAACACGACGTAGTCGCCGGTGGCCATGGCCGCACCGCGGTTGCGAGCCGCCGACAGGCCGCGATTGGGCTGGCGGACCGATCGGATCCTCCCGGCGTAGCGCTCGACGACCTCCAGGGTGTCGTCGGTCGAGCCGTCGTCGACCACGATCACCTCCGTGGCGCTCCAGTCCTGCGCGAGCGCCGATTCGATCGCTACCGGAAGGAATCGTGCGTAGTTGTAGGCCGGGATCACGATGCTCGCGGTCGGCGTGACCGGCCGGGTCTCGGCCGGCGGCGACGCGGGGTGGGCAGTCCGTGGTCTGCCGATCGCCGCCACGCAAGCGATCGCCTTGGTCGCGAGCTGCTTGGCCCTACCGTCGTGGGCGGCGACATACCTCTCCATGCCGGACCAGAAGTGGTGGTCGAGCAGGTCCTGGTCGAGGAGGCTCAGGCTGGCTCCGCCCTGGTGCCGCAGCACCGAGTCCCACAGGACGACCGATCGGAGCCCGGCGTCGCGGACGCGGCGGCAAAGATCGATGTCGTTGACGAGGATCGGCAGCCCCTCGTCGAAGAGCACCCCGCCCAACAGGCCGGCGATGGTCGTGCGGCGAATGAGGAAGAAGGCGCCTGCAATCTGCTCCACCGTCTGGGCGCCCGTCCGAGGCCGATTGCGGAGCTTGTAGCGGTCGAGGTTGCGCCGGCGCAACAGGCGGTGGTCGAGCCAGGCCCCCACGTGGGTGTGGACGAAGAAGAGGTTGCCGAGGGTGGGGAGGTGGCGATGGAGCGTCTGCGGTCGCCCGTCGTGCCCGACAAGGCAGCCCGAGACCACGCCGACGTCGTTGTGGGAGATCAGGTGCTCCAGCATCGACTCGACCGGTGCCCGGGCCAGCGAGATGTCGGGGTTGACGACCGCGATGATCGAACCACGGGACAGGTCGAGCGCCTGGTTGTTCCCGCCGGCGTACCCGCGGTTGGAGTCGTTGGCCACGATCGTGACCCGGTCGTCGTGGCCGTAGGCCGCCCGGAGGGCGGAGACGGTGCCGTCACCGGAGTTGTTGTCGACCACGACGACTTCGATCGGCAGGTGGCCCAGCTCGCGCAGTGCCGTACACACACATTCGCTGGTGAGCGCGGGGGTCTTCCACGAGACGACGAGTAGCGAGATGATCGTGGAAGCGGGGAGATCGGTGCCTGACGAGCTCGTGGCGTGGGTCGGTTCCGGCGCCGCATCGCGGGCTGAGAGGCAACCAGTCATGCAGCGCTTCACGCTAGCGTCGCCGCCGATGACCGCCAGCGACCCGCGAGCCTTGAAGGGCCAGATCGCGGAGGTCCGGCCATGAATGGGCTCCAGTGACGAACGAGCCGGCCACCGACGGCCGACACCTGATCCTGGTCGCGGGCACGGCGAGGTCGGGTTCGACCGCGCTCGACCTGCTCCTGAGCGACGCGCTGGACGCCATCTCGTGTGGCGAGATCCATGCCGTCTTCCGCCCCTACCGGGAGCACCACCTCCATCCCCACTGTCGGTGCGGCCTCAAGAACTGCGAGTACTGGGCGGCGCTCGATCCGCTCCGGCCGGCGCACGCCCACGCCGCGCTGATGGCCGCGCACGGCCGGCGTGTCATCGTCGATTCGTCGAAGAACCTGGTTTGGATCTCCGACTCGGTGCGCTGGGCCCGCGAGATGGGCGTGCGGCCCGCGATCGTCCTGACGTGGAAATCCCCGGCCGATCTGGCGCACTCGTGGTGGAAGCGCTATGGGGACAGAGGTGTCGCGGGGGCCCTCAACGACTTCGTGCGGTACCACTCGCGCCTGCTGTCGCTCGACAGTCCCTTCGTCGCCGTTCGCAACCGCGACGTCGTCCGCGACGGCGCCGCAGTGACCGGCCGGATCGGCGGGCTCCTCGGACTAGAGGCGCCGACGCCCAGTGGCGACCCCTTCGGTCCGACCCGGCACCTCCTCTTCGGCAGCGGGGGAGTGAAGCAGGCCCGGGCTGTCGAAGCCGATGATCGTGCCGCTGCGTTCGAGGCGGCGTGGGATCGCGCCCCCGAGCACCTCGTCTCGCGCGCCGATGCGCTGGCCGCCCAGTTCGAGGAACGAGACGTCCACGGCGTGGCCGAAGTACCAGCGGCCGCCATACGGCGCCGCTTCCGTCTCTGGCACTTGCGCGGCCGTGTCGCGACGGCACGGCATCGGAGGAGGCTCATGGCCGGCCGGGTCGACCGGGCCTAGTAGGACCAGACCCGCCGCCCCAGCGCCGGCAGGCTGCTGACGGCCAGCCGGCCGATGTGCTTGAGCGAGCGCGGCTCGGCCCTGACCGCCGACCGCAGGTGTCGTCGTGCGGCGCGGTGCTGCCCGAGGCGGAACGCAGCTACGCCGGCGACTGCATGGTAGTCGGCGAGGGTCGACGGGCTCTTGGCGAGCTGAGCGGCGTGCTGTTCGATCACGCGCTCGGTGCCGCTCAGCAGCTTCGCCGGCGATGCCTCGGGGCGGGCATCGGGCGACCGACGCTCGAGCTCGATGAGTTCGTCGTCGATGCTGGCTACGACCCAGCCGTTCTCCCGGCACGCCGGGAGAAGCCGGAGGAGCAGCTCGGACACGTGACTGCACTGCAGGCCGGGTGCGAACCCGCCGGTCGAATGGAAGAGCTCCCGACGAACCGCGAAGGTGCCGGGGAGGAAGACGCCCCGGTAGTCCTCAAACGCCGGGCCGAGCGGCGCAGGAGTCCGCTGGGCGAAGGCCCGACCGGTGGGGTCGACCAACGTGCATCCGCACGAGATGACATCGGCTCCCGAGGAAGAGATCCTTGCGTCGAGGCAGGCGGGCCACCTGGGCCGCGGCCGATCGTCGTCATCCAGGAAGATGACGAATTCGCCGCGGGCGGCCTCGGCGCCGGTATTTCTCGCGGCGGAGATTCCCCCGTTCGGGCGATCGATGCAGCGGACACGGGAATCGGCCACGTCGCTGACGCGCGTAGCGGTGTCGTCGGTCGATCCGTCGTCTACGACGATGAGCTCGAAGCTCTCGAACGTCTGGCCGAGCACGCGGTCGATGGCGCCTGTCACGGTCCCGCTTCGGTTGTAGGTGGGGATCACCACGCTGAAACGAGGAACCGAGGACACCGCTGGATTCTACGATCAGGCCCGTCCGGTGCGGGCAGGGGACGCAAGAGCGCTCAGAAGCCCTGCCGGGAAGCCCCGCCGCCGCCCGGGCGTCGCCAGGCGTGGGCGGACACTCGCCCACCCGGGTGAGCTCGGGGCTACTCTGGTCGGGCTCGCACGGCGCGCGGCCCACCTCGGCGCCTGACCAAGCTCCGGGCGGAAAGATCGATCACGTTCACCGAGCAGCGGGAGTTCTATGCAGAGAGCCATCGCAACCCGCATCGCTCGCAAACCGGAAGCCTCTCGGCGTGGATCGAGGCGGCGGCGACCTCGGTGCGATGGTGAGCCCGGCCAGTCGACTCTAGCCAACCGCGGTGAGGCCGGGTGTTGTCTCCAGGTTCGCCCATGAGCATGGTGCGCCGGACCGGCAGGCTCATGCGCCGTCAGCCGGGCACCGCAGCACTGATCGCCGCGGAGCGGTACGGGCGCCGGCGCCAGTCCGAGCTCGTGTTGGTGGCCTGCATGCCGAAGTCGGCATCGACGATGTTCAGCGGACTCCTGGCGACGCTGACCGGCTTCGAGCTGAAGCAATACAGCGAATCGCGCAAGGGCAACGCTCAGGACCTGAGCCGGGCCAAGTTGATCGACGCCACTGGCTTCCGGTCAGTGGCTCAGCACCATGTTCTGGCGACGACCGACAATCTCAGGCTGGCCGAGCGGTTCGGCTTGAAGATCGTCGTGCAGAGCAGGAACGTGGCCGACGCTCTCGTCAGCCTGCGAGATCACCTCAACACTGAGGGAACGCAGGTCCCGACCGTGTGGGTTCCGCCATCCTGGGCCGCGCTCAGTGAGGAGGAGCAGCTCGACTTCCTGGTCGCATCCGCCGCCCCCTGGTACTTCGCCTTCCAGCGCTCCTGGGCGATTGCCCGTCGGGAATCAGGCCTCACGATACGCAGCGTCGACTTCGATCGGGTGGTCGACGACCCCATCGCGGTTGCTTCGGAGCTCATCACGGAGCTTGGTCTCTCTGTTCTCGACTCGGCGGTGCATGTCACGGCTGAGTCGCTGAGCCGTCCAGACGAGACCCGGTTCAACGTCGGTCGACCTGGTCGGGGAGCGGAGGCGATGACGCCGAAGCAGCTCACGAGATTGGGTGAACTGGCTGCCTTCTATCGACGCGAGTGCGCAACCTGAGCAGCGAGCGCGGGCCGAGTCGGGCCGCCGAGACAGCGCGTGGCTGGCCGCTTTGACGAGCGTCCTGATCGCTGATTGTCAGGGGGTGGGCCAGGCAACCGAATCGGACGACGGCTCGCTCGGCCGGATCTTGCTGACGCGGTCATGGGGCGTGCCGTCGACGCCTATGCTTCTCGAGCCCATGACCGCCTTGCAGCGGTTGTAAGCGGGGATCACCACGCTGAAAACAGGGGACTGTCCGCTCCGAGCGATGCTACTGGCGGCTAGGGTCGGCGCCGGCCCGCCGCCGGCCGCTCGCATGGAGCGGTGGCGCCGCCCTGGGGCTCCGCCGGGCCCCCGACGTCCGGGCCCGCAACAGCGAGATGGCCGACCAGCTCCCCACGTTCATCGTCATCGGTGCCCCCAAGGCCGGCACAACCAGCCTGGCGTCGTACCTCGAGCAGCACCCCGACGTCTTCATGTCCCATCCGAAGGAACCGGCCCACTTCACCGGACGGGGACCCTATGCCGACATCGACCGGTACCTGGCCCTGTTCGGGGGTGCCGAGCCCCGCCAGGCCCGAGGCGAAGCCTCGACCGGCTACAGCCGCTATCCGGTGGTCACGGGGGTCCCGCGCCGGATGCACGACCTCGTGCCCGAGGTACGGCTCGTCTACCTCGTTCGCGATCCCCTGGAGCGTCTCCGCTCCCATTATCTGATGCGGCTGCGCCAGGGGGCCACCGGTGGGTCGTTCGAGGAGTTCTGTAGCGACCGCGAGGGATACGTCGCGGTCAGCTGTTACGGAGCCCAGCTCGCCCAGTACCTCGAGTTCTTCGAGCCGACCCAGATCCACCTGGCCCGGCTCGAGGACCTGGGCGCCGACCCGGGTCGGGTGCTCCGCGGCATCGCCGCGCACATCGGCGTCGACCCGGTGCCCTTCGACGCCGACCTCGACTACGCGACCCGAAACACCGCGCCAGCGGGAGGTGCGCGTCGGTACCCGGCGGTGCCTCGAGGACTGCGCCGGCTCACGCGGTTCGTGCCCGGAGACCTGCGGGAGCGGGTCAAGGCCCGGTTGCCGCAGCGTTCGGTCGGCGAGGACGATCTGGTGCTCTCGTCCGAGGCCGCGGACCGTCTGCGATCCCGGTTCGCCGACGACCAGCGCCAGGTCGAGAGCCTTGTGGGCAGCAAGCTCTATGACCAGTACTGATCGAGGGATGCGCCTGCTGCTGGTGGTTCGCGGGAGTGCGTCCAGCCCGGCCGCCCGGGTGCGCGCCCTGCAGTTCGTGCCCGGCCTGGCTCGACTGGGTGTCAAGACCCGGACCCTGGTGTGGAGGGCGACCTCACGCGCCGCCCTGGCCGCAGACGCCGCGAGGCTGCTGGCCTCTGCCGGCTGGGCGGACGTCGTCGTCCTCCAGCGACCGAATCAACCCCGGATGGTGCTCGACGGGCTGGCCCGGCGGAACCCGCACCTGCTCGTCGACTTCGACGACGCGCTCTGGGTCACGTCCACCGGTGAGCCCTCAGGCGCCTATGGCGAGCGTCTGGCCCACGCCGTCGGGCTGGCGAAGCACGTGACGCCCGGCAGCGAGTACCTGGCCGAATGGGTTCGCGAGCAGTCGCCGGAGACGCCGGTCAGCGTCCTCCGGCCGTCCGTCGACCTGGACCGGTGGCCGCGTCACCGTCCCGGCACGCACTCACTTCCGCGGCTCGGCTGGATCGGGACCCCGGGAAACCTGAAGGACTTCGGGCCGTCGGCGCTTGCTGCGGTCCGGCACGTCCTGGCGAGTGACGCAGCGACGGTGCGGCTCATCTCCAGCGGGGCACCGGCTCTCGAAGGCGTGCCCGCCGAGGTGCACAGCTGGTCGGTAGAGGACGAGGGACGCTCGGTCTCGAGCCTCGACATCGGCCTGATGCCGCTGGTCGACGACGAACGGAGCCGGGGCCGCTGCGGCTACAAGGCCATCCAGTACCTCGCGAGCGGCGTGCCGGTCGTGGCGTCGCCGGTCGGGGCCGCAACCGAGATCGTGTCCCACCGCCGGACCGGGTTGTTGGCGTCGAGCTCCGCGGAGTGGCGGTCGGCGCTCGCCGAGCTGGTCGCCGACGAGGGCCGACGGCACGCAATGGGGGCTGCCGGACGGCGATGGGTCGAGCGGGAGGCATCGCTGGCCGTCAGCCTCCAACGGCTCTTTCGAGTCCTCGGCGAGGTGGCCCGGTGAGCCGGACGTCGACACGGCGCGCCCGGTGGCGCTGCGCCGCTCGGGCGTCGCGTCGGTAGCCTTGCCGCGGCGTCGGGGTCGGTGCCGGCCCAGGTCCGGCAAAGCGGTACTCCAACGCTTCGGGCCTCCGGCTGTCGGGTGCCCGGCGACGGGAGAGCGATGCGCAGGAAGCAGACAGGCCGGCAGGCGAACCCCTTCCGGTACGTGCATGTCCACCGCCGCAAGATCGGGCTCAGCTACCGCCTGTTGGCCGCTCTGGCCGTGTTCTCGATCGTGACCGGGTTCGGTCAGGCGGCGCTGCTCATCGTGGTGGTGCGGGCCATGACCGCCCTCACCACCGACACCGCACTGATCAGCGGGACGATCGGGCCCTTGTCCGCGACCGACCTGACGACCGGCCAGCTCATCGGCATCGGCTTCGGCCTCGTCGGCCTGGTGCTGGTGGCCGAGCTCGCCACCGCGTTCACGGCTGGACGGCTGCTCTCCCGCTCGGTGCAGTCCACCCGCAGGAAGATGCTGGCGCTCTACTCCGCAGCGAGCTACGAGGAGCAGACGGCACGCCCCCGTGGCGACACCCAGGAGGTTCTCGTCGCGCAGCCCAACCGAGCTGCGGGCGTGACCGGCGCCTTGGGCGCGTTCGTCATCGCGATGGTCAACTTCACCGTGCTGGTCGCGTCGGCGTTCGTCGTGAGCCCCGTCGCTGCGCTCGCCGTGTTCGCGGGAATGGCCCTGGTCATCGCGGCTCTGCGACCGTTGATCCGGCTCACCCGTCGGCTGGCCCGAGAAGGTGTGCAGGCCGCGAGGAGGCTCGGAGCAGCCATGGTCGAACGCCTCGAGCTGACGCGCGAGACCCGCGGCTTCGGTGTCGAGGAGGGCGTGGACGAGCGCATCCGCGAGCTGATCGACGAGGCGGCGACGATCACGCGCCGCCAGCGCGTCGTCGCCCGAGTGACCACCGCCGGCTACCGCACCGGCGCGTTCGTGATGATCCTCGGGATGCTGGCGGTGATCCACGCCACCGGTGCGTCGAACCTCGCGGCGCTGTCCGGTGCGCTGTTGATGCTCATCCGATCGCTGAACTACGGGCAGGCGGCGCAGACCAGCTATCAGAACTTGAACGAGACGCTGCCCAACGTCGAGTCACTGGTCCGCGAGCAACGGCGCCTGCGCGCGGCGGCCGCGGTCTCGGGTTCGGGACTGCCGCCGAGCGGGCGCGTCGGTTGCATCGAGTTCGACGGGGTGCGGTTCGCCTACCCCGACGGCGAGGAGGTGCTGCACGGCGTCTCGTTCGTGATCGAGCACGGCGACTTCGTCGCACTGGTCGGGCCGTCGGGTGCGGGCAAGTCGACGGTCATGAAACTCCTGTTGCGGCTGCACGATCCCAGCGACGGCGTGATCCGCATCGACGGGACGCCGAGCGGCGAGATCGGTCTCCCCTGGTGGCGCGAGCGGATCGCCTGGGTTCCTCAGGACCCGAAGCTTCTCGCCGGAACCGTGGCCGACGCCATCCGCTTCCACCGGCCCGGCATCAGCCAGGCCGACATCGAGTGGGCGGCCCGCATGGCCCACGTCGCGGCCGACATCGAGGGCTGGCCCGACGGGTACGAGACCCAGGTCGGCGAGCTGGGCGACAGCGTCTCGGTGGGCCAGCGCCAGCGCCTGGCCATCGCCCGGGCGCTGGCCCGCCGCCCCGACGTCCTGCTGCTCGACGAGCCGACGAGCGCCCTCGACCCGGACTCCGAGCAGCTCATCGCGGAGACCTTCGACGAGCTCCGGGGCCACATGACGATCATCGTGATCGCCCACCGCCTGCAGACTGTCGAACGGGCGAACCGGGTCATCCTGGTGATCGACGGGGCCATCGAGCCCCACCCGGTCGACGACGCCGGCACGCTCGTCGACTTCCTCGGTCCGGTGCCGTCTCCTCGATGACCTGAATGGAGCTCACGAGCGGCGGCGGCCCGTCCTGCTCGTGCGCGCGGCTCGGCCGGTCGCGCAGCTATCCTCGCGACGAGCGCTGCGTTGGCGTCGCCGCCGTCCACCACGGAGTCCCTCTTGGAAGCAATTCGGTTTCTCCGCATGTTGCGGCGGCGGTGGAAGCTGCTGGTGGTCCTCACG
>JBFJYB010000004.1:0-20531 GCA_041622835.1 Acidimicrobiales bacterium
CCGTCCGATGTTGAGCTGTCCGGCCAGGTCGGCCGGGTGAGGACGCAGGGAGAACCGCAAGGACCATGAAGCGATCGACACGGCCACTGCTGCGCATCGGGCTGCTCTCGTGCATCGGCCTGATCTCGGGGATCGGGACGCTTCTCGCCGTGCTGGCGAGCCCGGCGACGGCCCAGAACGGGCCGACCCTGACCGTCGAGCCCGCCACGGTCGACGCCCCGGGGGAGGCGACCTTCACCGTCACCGGCGACGGCTGGACGGCCGAGCCTCCGCTGTTCATACTCCCCTGCACGGTCCCCGAGTCCGGCGAACCGGCCGATCTCTCCACCGACTCGTGCGACACCGCCAACCTCACCCCGACCACCCCGGCCGACGGCGCCTTCGAGGTCGAGCTCACCTTCGAGATCCCGGAGGAAGGCCTGATCGTGGCGGCCGGCGACGCCGCCCAGTCCGAGTCGGCGGTGGCGCTGATCAGCGTCGGTGCCGCCGAAGCGCCCGCCGCAGAGGAAGAGGCTGCCGAGGAGCCCGCCGCGACGGCCGCCTCAGAGGAGGCCGAGCTGGCCCAGACCGGCACCGAGAGTGGCTTCCTGGCCGTCATCGGCGTGACCGTCGCCGCCCTCGGCACCATGGTCGTCGGCTTCGCCCGTCGCCTCGGACCGTCCTGAACAGGGGATTCGGCCGATGACCGCGACGAAGTTGCGACGGCTGGCATCGAACCGGCTACTGTTTAGCGCAATCGCGAGGTCACCGTTCTTCGCGCACAATCCAACCAGCAACGGATCCAATCGAAATCGTCGGGGAGACGCAGGACCATGACACGATCGAAGCTGTTGATGCTGGGGCTGGGCATGGCCCTGGTGGCAGTATTTGCCGCACCGGCGCAGGCGCAGGACGGGCCAGCCATCACCGTCGAGCCCACCACGGTCGACGCCGCCGGCGAGGCGACGTTCACGGTGAACGGCACCGGTTGGACCGCGGCCCCGCCCATCTTCGTCCTGCCGTGCCCGGTCCCCGAGTCCGGTGAGCTCACCGACCTCAGCGCCGACCAGTGCGACACCACCAACCTGACCCCGGCCGTGCCCGAAGACGGTGCGTTCACCGTCGAGGTCACCTACGACGTGCCCGCAGAGGGCATGGTGGTCGCCGCCGGTGACGCGGCCCAGACCGAGTCGGCCGCCGCGCTGATCACCGTCGGCGCCGCCGAGGAAGAGGCCCCGGCCGAGGAAGAGGCGCCGGCCGAAGAGGAAGAGGCGCCGGCCGAAGAGGAAGAGGCCCCGACCGAGGACGCCGA
The DNA here is from genome assembly GCA_041622835.1 of Acidimicrobiales bacterium. Classification (GTDB taxonomy): domain Bacteria; phylum Actinomycetota; class Acidimicrobiia; order Acidimicrobiales; family JBFJYB01; genus JBFJYB01. The sequence continues at coordinate 1,292 of JBFJYB010000004.1, forward strand.
GCTGGCCCAGACCGGTTCCGAGAGCAGCCTCATCACCGTGGTCGGCATCACCATCGTGCTGCTCGGCGCCATGGTGCTCGCGACCGGCCGGCGGTTCACCACCAGCTGATCCACCACCACCAACACCCGTAGCAGACCGCCGGGCCCCGGGCCCGGCGGTCTCGCGTTCGGGCGCCTGTCGCCTCCGCCCACCGAGGCTGCGTCTCGGACGATTACCAGGTACGGTGTGCGCCGATCTCGGGGGAGGCCTCCTCCGATCGCATCGTTGGCAGCCGACCGTTGGAGACCGAGACCATGACACGACCGAAGTTGACGCTCTTGGGGCTGGGAATGGCCCTCATCACGCTCTTCGCCGCCACGCCGGCGTCGGCCCAGGACGCGCCGGCGATCACGGTCGAGCCCACGTCGGTCGACGCGGCCGGCGAGGCGAGCTTCACGGTGAGCGGCACCGGCTGGACTGCGGCCCCGCCCATCTTCGTCCTGCCGTGCCCGGTCCCCGAGTCCGGCGTGCTGGAGGACCTGAGTGCCGACCAGTGCGACACCACCAACCTCACCCCGGCCGTGCCGACCGACGGCGCATTCTCGGTCGAGGTCACCTACGACGTGCCCGAGGAGGGCATCGTGGTCGCCGCCGGGGATGCGGCCCAGACCGAGTCGGCCGCGGCGCTGATCCGGGTCGGCGCGAGCGATGCCGGTGGCGACGAAGCCGGCAGCATCGCCGAGGTGGCCGAGGGCGCGGGAGGCTTCACCACCTTGTTGGCCGCTCTCGATGCCGCCGGGCTCGCCGGGACCTTCGCCGACTGCGCGGCCGGTCCGTTCACCGTGCTGGCCCCGACCGACGACGCCTTCGCCGCCGCCCTCGACGCGCTCGGTCTCACCGCCGAGGAGATCCTCGCCGACACCGACCTGCTCAACAGCGTCCTCACCTACCACGTCCTCGAGGGCGCAGTGCCGGCGGCCGACGTGATCGCCCTCGACGGCCAGGACGTCGCCACGCTCAACGGGGCCACCGTCGCCATCTCGGTCGACGGTGACACCGTCCAGGTGAACGACGCGACCGTCGTCGCCACCGACATCGCCGCCTGCAACGGGCTCATCCACGTGATCGACGCCGTGCTGCTGCCACCCGAGGGCGACGACACGACCACCGACGACACGTCCGACGACACCGCAGACGCAGCCGACGACGCTGCCGACGACGCTGCCGACGACACGGCGCTGGCCCAGACCGGCTCCGAGACCCGTGTCATCGCCATGATCGGCATCAGCTTCGTCGTGATCGGCGCCATGACCCTGACGGTCAGGCGGCTCACCACCGGCTGAGCGCCCTGCCACTTTGCGATCGCACCGCCGGGCTCTCGGGCCCGGCGGTGGCGCGCTCGGGCTCAGGTCACCGAGACGACCGCCTTGCCGTAGGTCTGGCGATCGGCCAGCGCTTGCAGGGCCCCGGCCGCTTCCTCGAAGGAGAACGGCGGGTAGATGAGCGGGTCGACCACGCCCGACGGCGTCAGGTCGAGCACTGCGGCCATCTGCTCGGACAGCGACTCGGGGTTGCGCCCCAGCGACGCACCCCAGTGGACCCCGACGATCGAGTAGTTCTTGAGCAGGACGTGGTTCATGGGCGCATCGGGGATCCCGGCCACGAAGCCGATGACCAGCAGGCGACCGTCCCAGGCCATGCATCGCCGGACCCGGGTGAACACCTCGCCGCCGACCGCCTCGTAGGCCACGTCGACCCCGCGCCCGTCGGTCAGCTCGCGCACCAGGTCGACGAAGTCCGGCGTCTCCCGGTGGTCGATCACCTCGTCGGCCCCCAGCTCCCGGCAGCGGGCCACCTTCTCCTCGCCGCCGGCCACCGCGATGATCCGGGCGCCGGCCGCTCGCCCGAGCTGGATCGCCGCCGATCCGACGCCCCCGGCGGCGCCGGTGACGAGCAGCGTCTCGCCTTCGGCCAGGCGAGCGCGGTCGTGCAGCGCGAACCACGTGGTGCCGTAGTTCACCGGGATGGCCGCGGCCTTCTCGGGTGCCAACGAGTCGGGGATCGGCCAGAGGCTCCCCACGGCGACCGACGCGATCTCGCGCAACCCGGCGCCCATGGCCATCACGCGCGTCCCCACGTCGAAGCCGGAGTCACCGGGGTCGACGATCCGGCCGGCGGCCTCGCCCCCAGGGGTGAACGGCAGGGGCGGCTTCACCTGGTATTCGCCGCGGCACTGCAGCACGTCGGGGAACGACAGCCCGACGGCCTCGACCTCGATCAGGGCGTGACCGGGCGCGGCCTCGGGCGGATCGACGGTCTCGAGCCTGAGCCGCTCGGCCGGCTCGCCGAGCTCGTGCAGATGCCAGATGCGCATGCCGGCACCCTAGAAGACCGCACTGGCGTCGGGCCTACTCGGGTTCGAGGTCGGGTCGCACGATGACGACCGGGCACGAGCCGTGCTGGGCGATCTGCTGGCTGACCGATCCCAGCAGCAGCCCGCGGAAGCCGCCCCGGCCCCTCGACCCGACGACGAGCATGTCGGCGCCCTCGGCGGCGCGGATGAGCGTGTCGGCCGGCCGGCCCTCGATCACCCGGCGCCGCACCTCGATGTTGCGATCGGCCACCGACTCGAGGACGTCGTCGACCACCTCGGCCTGCATCCGCTCGACCTCCTCGCGCAGGTTGACGATGTCGAACGGGACGTAGTTGAAGTCGGGCGAGACCGGGATGCGGGTGTGCGAGTAGGCGGTCACCACGTCGACGGACCCACCTCGGTAGCTGGCCTCGATGATCGCCCACCGGAGCGCGGCCCGGGCGCCCCCCGAGCCCTCGATGCCCACGACGATGCGGTGCTCGGAAGCCATGGAGCCATGGTAGACACCCGGACCGGCCTCGGCCCAGGGTGGCGGGCCGGGAGTCAGCCGGTCACGACCAGCCGGTCACGACCAGCTTGCGGTGATCTCGGCCACGGTCGTGACGGTGGCCAGCAACGACAGCGCGTTCTCGATGATCGAGTCGGCGTAGGCCGCCGGCACGCCGGCGACGGCGTCGTGGGGGAGCACGACCTGATAGCCGAAGTCGACCGCGTTCATCACCAGGCCCGATATCGCGATGTTGACCGACTGGCCGACCGGGATCACGGTGGTCACCCCGAGGTTCCGGAGGAGCTGATCGAGATCGGTCCCGGAGAACGGCGTCACCCCGTGACGGCGAGCCACGACGAGATCGGACGGCTGGGCATCGAGCTCGGGGACCAGCTCGGTCGCCGGCGTGCCCTCGATGGGACCGCCCCCGGCGGCGCGGACCTTGGCCGACATGGCCATCAGCCGGGAGTTGCTGATCGAGCCGACTCCGTCGGCGCGCAGCTCGACCGTGCAGTGCACGACCGGCACGCCGGCCGCTCTGGCTCGTCGACACAGGGTTCCTGCTGCCTCCAACGAGCCCTTGGCGACGACCTCGTCGCGCAGAGCAGCCATCATCGCCAGGTCGCCGATCACGCCGCGCTGGCACTCGACCGTCACGACCGCGGCATGGGCCGGCTCCACCAGATCGGCGAGGACGACGGCCACGGCGAGGCCGGTCAGTTACGGGGCACGTCGGTCCAGGGCACGTCCTTGTCGACCCGGACGTCCCCCGGCAACCCGAGCACCCGCTCCCCCAGGATGTTGCGCATGACCTCGGAGGTACCGCCCTCGATCGAGTTGGCCCGGGACCGGAGGAAGGCCTTCTTGACGTCGAAGCCGTACATGGTCGCGCTCTCGGCCCGCACCAGCGGGTAGCCGGCCTCGAACTCCATGGCCGCCGGGCCCATGAGGTCGACGCACGCCTCTGCGATCGCCTTGTTCAGCTCGGCGCTGACCAGCTTCCCGACCGAGCCCTCGGGCCCGGGGGTGCCGACCCGGGCCGCGGCCCGGGCCCGCTGGCTGGTGAGCCGCAGCAGCTCGGCCTCGATCCACAGCCGGGTCACGCGATCGCGCCACACCGGATGGAGCGGGTCGTCGCGGTCGGGTTGGTACTTCTCCCACACCGCCGTCAGCGTGGCGATCGGGCCGCCGCCCCGGGGCATGCCGCCGCCACCCAGCGCGACCCGCTCGTTCATCAGGGTGGTGATGGCGACCCGCCATCCGTCGCCGCGGTCACCCAACCGCATCGAGTCGGGGATGCGGACGTCGCTGAAGAAGACCTCGTTGAACTCGGCCTCGCCCGTCATCTGGAAGAGCGGCCGGACCTCGACCCCCGGTGCGTGCATGTCGAGCACGAAGTAGCTCAGCCCCTTGTGCTTGGGCTGCTCGGGGTCGGTCCGAGCGAGCAGCATGCCCCACGTGGCGCGGTGCGCCAGCGTGGTCCAGACCTTCTGACCGTTGACGACCCACTCGTCGCCGTCGAGCTCGGCGCGCGAGGCGAGCCCGGCCGCGTCGGAGCCCGACCCGGGCTCGCTGAACATCTGGCACCAGATCTCCTCGCCGGTGAAGCACGGTCGCAGGAACCTCTCGTGCATCTCCTCGGTCCCGTGCTCGAGCACGGTCGGCATCCCCATCCCGATCCCGATCGGGTTGACGTTCAGGTCGTGGTACACGCGCTCGGCGGTCCGGAGCTCGCCGTCGACCACGCCCTGCATCTTCGGGCCGAGACCCAGGCCGCCCTTGCCCTCGGGGAAGTTGACAAGTGCGAGACCCCGGTCGAACTGCTCGCCCCGGAAGGTGAACATGTCGACAGCGGCCGGGTCGACCTCGTCGAGCAGTGTCCGCGTCCGCGCCCGAAGGTCGTCCTCGCTGATGTCGACCATGTCCGTCACTCCTTCGAGGCGACCGCGTTGGGGGTCACGTTCATCTTTGGCTCGTAGGCCGCAGCCTCGACACGGCGGGGCTCTCCCCGCACGGTCGCCCGCAGCTCGGTGCGGCAGGTCTCGCAGGGCCCGTAGTAGTCGGCCTCGACGGTCTGGTCGCAGCGGGGACAGCGGAACGGTTCCATGGCGATCGGGTCGCAGCGTAGTTGTCCGGCGGGCAACCAGCATGCCGCTGGAGCCCGATACCCTGCCGCGAGTGTCCGTCGGAGCTCACCGCTGCCGGTCCCGCGGGACGAGTGTGCCCCACCGGAGCGAGCTCCGATGAGCGAGCTGGCCTGGACCGACCGACCCGACCTCGACCGGCCGGTGATGATCATCGCCCTGCAGGGACTCTTCGACGCGGCCAACGCCGCGACCGACGCCATCCGCCGCCTGGGCGAGCAGCATCGCTCCGAGCGGTTCGCATCCATCGATCCCGAGCACTTCTTCGACTTCACCCAGGAACGCCCGATCGTGCGCTTCGACGACGACGGCCGCCGGGTGATCGACTGGCCCGAGAACCAGATCGCAGCCGCCCACGTCCCCAGCTCGAACGACCTGGTCCTCCTGGCCGGCGTCGAACCCCACCTCCGGTGGCGCACGTTCTGCGGCCATCTGCTCGAGGTGGTGAAGGGGCTCGGCGTGGAGATGGTGGTGACGCTCGGCGCCATGGCCGGCATGGCCCCGCACACCCGCCCGCTGGGCGTCGTCGGCAGCGCGACCAGCCCGGAGCTGGCGACCCGGCTCGGGCTGGGGCGGCCGAGCTACCAGGGTCCCACCGGGGTGGTCGGCGCCCTCCACGACCAGCTCGATCGGGCCGAGGTCCCGGTGATCTCGCTGCGGGTGTCGGTGCCGCACTACGTCCCCGGGCCGCCCAACCCGGAGGCGACCCGGTCGCTGCTGGCCCGCCTCGAGCTCGTGACCGGCGTCCCGACCGATCACGAGCTGCTGGACCAGGCCGCCCACGACTGGCGGTCGCGGGTCGACGCCGCAGTCGCCGACGACGACGACATGCGCTCGTACGTCGAACAGCTCGAGCGCCAGGTCGACGAGGCCGACGACATCCTCCCCTCGGGCGACGACCTCGCCGCCCAGCTCCAGGCCTTCCTCCGCGAGCAGAACCCGGAATAGCTCGGCGCAGCGAGAATCCGCTCCGCCGGCTTCGGCACCTGGCTGCAACCCTTGCCGCGTCGGCCCCGTCGGCGCCTCCGCCCCACCCCTCCCTCGGGCGCAGCGCCGCCGTGGTCGCTACTGGAAGAGGTCGGGCTGTTGGTGGGCGATCTCGGCGAACATGCCCTGGAAGTTGAGCCAACCGGCATAGCGGCTGCCGACCAGATCGCGGGTGTGGGCGGCCACCTCGTCGTCGAGCACCCGGTAGTCGCGGCCGGTGGCCTCGAGCAGCAGCTGGTCGCGGCAGAGCTTCTCGAAGGCGACGAACCAGAAGATGGCCTCGTCGACGGTCTCGCCCACCGTGAGGTGACCGTGGTTCTCGAGGATGGCGACCTTGTTGCCCTCGCGCCACGGTGTCGGGGTCGCCAGGGCCTCGGCGATGCGATCGCCCTCGTCCTCGTCGACGACCACGCCCGAGAAGTTCTCGAACCGCACCTGGCTCTCGTGGAACATGCAGGCGTCCTGGCTGGTCATCTCGATCAGCCGACCGGTGGCCGACCACGGCCGGCCGTTGGGGGCATGGCTGTGGGCGGCCCCGTTGAGATGCGGGAAGGCCTTGTGCACCGCCGAGTGGATGGCGAACGCGGCCGCGTTCACCGTGCGATCACCCTCGACGACCCGGCCGTCGTGGTCGACGAGCAGCAGGTCCGACACCGTGATCCGCGAGAACGGCATGATGAACGGGTTGACCCAGAAGTGGTCGGTCAGCTCGGGGTCGCGGACCGTGATGTGACCGGCCACCCCGGTGGTGAGGCCCTCACGGGCGAGGATGCGGAACCCCGCGACCAGCCGCTCCTGGCGATGCCGGCGCTCGTCCTCGACGCGATCGAAGGTGGGCGGCAACATGCCCTCGAGCGCATCCTCGAACGCGCCCAGCGCCTCGAGATCCTCCGCAGTGACGTCGGCCATGGTGATTGCCTCCCGAACCGGTTCTACGCGGTCAGGGTACCGAGCCCGCGCCGGGCGACCGCGGCCGCGCCGATCAGCGGACCAGCGTCGCCCAGCGCCCCCGGCACGACCCGCGTGCCCCGGCTGTGCAGGAGGCGACACTGGTCGTCGACGACCCGTTGGGCCTCGTCGAAGAACTCGGCACCGAAGCCCAACGCCACCGATCCCGACACCACCGCCAGGCGCAGGTCGAGCAGGTTGGCGACCGAGGCGATGGCCTGACCCACGAGCCGACCGGTACGGCGCCGGGTCGCAGGGTCGGCCTCGGCCGCGGGGTGACCGGTGATGGAGGCGATCGCCGTGCCCGACGCCGCCCCCTCCAGGCTGCCTCGCGCCCCCGACGCATCGGCCCGGCCGCCGGGGTCGACGACGACATGCCCGATGTGGCCGGCATTGCCGTCGGCCCCGTCCAGGAGCCGACCCTCGAGCACGATCCCTCCTCCGATGCCGGTCGAGACGACGATGCCGATGTAGTCGGAGACCCCGACCGCGGCACCGACCCAGCCCTCGCCCAACGCCAGGGCCTTGGCATCGTTGTCGACGAAGACGGCCATGCCGAGCGCCTCGGCCAGCCGGTCGCGCAGCGGGAAGTCGCGCCAGGCGGCGATGTTGAGCGGCGAGACGATCGTGTTGTGCTCGCGGCTGGGCCCACCACAGCCGACCCCGCAGCCGACCGGTAGGACGTCTCGACGACCCAGGACGTCACCGGCCAGCCCCACGACCAGGTCGAAGAGGCCCTCGGGGCCCGGGTCGGCGTCGGCGGTAGCGGCCTGGGTCCGCTCGATCAGCCGGCCCGCGTCGTCGACCAGGCCGGCCGCGACCTTGGTCCCCCCGACGTCGATGGCCAACACGGTGCCGGCACGGTCGCGCCCGGCGTCATCGGCCATCGCGCTCGAACGGGGCTCAGGCGCCGAGGCGGGTCCGGGCCGCCGCGCTGCGATCGAGCAGCAGCTGCGGCACGAGGACCCCGTTCACCGTGACGCCATCGCTGCCCCCGGCGGTGGCGGCCGCCGCGCCCTCGTCTGCGGCCTCGTCATCGCCGTCGGCCGCCTCGGCCCGGTCGGCGGCGGCGGCCCGTTCGCGCAGATAGTCGTCCCAGTGCTTGGCCCGTACGAGCTGCGACTGGTCGATGGAGCCCAGCGCTTCACCGTTCTCGAACTGCACCCAGTAGCGGATCCAGCTGAAGCCGTCGACGACCGCCACCTTGCCCACCGTGCCCTCCGGTATCCGCGGGAGGTCGGTGGTCGCTCTCACCTTCTCGCCGCGCTTGAACGGGGCCATCAGGTCGGTTGCTGCCATGGGCCGGTGTCGCCTCCGTCTGTCGTCGCGTGGGGACCGGTTGGGACGGTAGCCGTCGTCAGGACGGGTCGCCCAACGCGTGGAAGTAGCCGCCCCTGGTGCCGACGAAGATCTGGCCGTCCCACACCGCCGGTGTCGACTCGATGCACCCTCCGAGCGACACCGACCAGAGCTCGGGCGGGTCGACGCGCGGGTCGCTCACGTCGAAGGCATGGACGACCCCGTTGCAGTCGCCCTGCACCAGCACGTCGTCGACCACGACCTGCGAGCTCCAGAGGGGTCCGGGGAGGCGCTTCTCCCACACGATCTCGCCGCTCGAACGGTCGACGCCCAGCAGCCTGCCGGTCTCGGTGGATGCGTAGACCATGTCGCCGTGGATGGCCGGGGTGGCCCAGATCCCGGCAGGCAGCGAGCCGCGGTCCTCGACCGACCACACCAGCGGGTCGTCGGGCCGGGTGGGGTCGAGCTTGAGCAGCTGGCCGACCTCTCGCGACCGCTGGTTGGCCCGCTCGTACTCGACGCCCACGTACAGCATCCCCTCGTCGTCGACGACGATCGACGCGTCGATGTCGTCGCCGGCCCACCAGCGGAAGACCCGTTCCGGCTCGACGCCATCGGCCAGGCCGCTGATGTCCCAGCCCTGGACCAGACCGCCGGAGTTGGCGAAGTAGACGGTGTTCCCGCTGATGGCGACGGAGTTCTCGATCGAGACGTTGCCACCCACCAGGCCGACCAGCTCGTCGTCGTACCCCGGCGCGAAGAAGACCAGCTCGGGGTCGACGGTGACCAGCCCGTCCGCGTCGTAGCCGCGGTTCAGCCGCACGATGTGGAAGACGCTGTTCTCGCCGCCCTCGAACAGGAAGTCGTCGACCACGAGCGGAGCGCCGTCCCAGTCGTCGTTCCACCGGGAACCCGGGGTCTGCCGGGCGTCGAGCGACCACAGAACCGGCTCGTCCTCGCGGTCGAGGGCGATGACCCGCAGCAGGTTGTCGCGCGAGCCGACATACAGCAGCGGGTACCCGTCGGGGTCGATGGTCACCGACCCCTTGATGAGGTCGCCGGTCACGACGTCGGGAAGGACCCGCGTGCCGCGGTCGGCGTCGAGCACGTGGACCGCCCGGTCGTAGGCACCGAAGGCCACCCACGTCTCGTTCCCGACCTCCCACACCGAGGGCTGGCCGGTCCATCCCGTCCCACACCACTGGGTGGTCTCCTGGCCGACGCTCGACAGCGAGCACATCGGCTGCTCCGGGAACGACCAGAGGATCTGGGGCGCCTCGGGCACGGGACCCGACCCGTAGTACGACCGCGTCGGCGAGCCCCGGAAGGTGAGGATGCCGGCGACGGTGTCTCCCCAGGGCTCGCCCGACGACGCCGGATCGACCCACCCGTCGTAGGGCACCGGCGTCGGCGTCGGCGTCGGGTCGGGAGTCGGCGTGGGCGTCGGCACCGCCTCGGGCGTCGGGGTCGGGATCGGAACCCGACCGGTCGCCGATCCCAGGGCCGACCCGACGGTGTCGTCGGTGGTGGGCCGGCTCAGGGCCACGACCAGCACCACCGTCACGGCGAGGCCGGCGAGGATCATCGACGCGATGCGGGCCCGACGACGTGACGCCATCGCGACAGGTGTAGCGGGTCAGTCGACGTGTGCGGCGCGGAAGGCCCGGCTGAGCAGCGGCGTGCTCTCGTCGACGTCGAGGTCGTCACGCGGGTCGCGCTCGTCGGTGGCGTCATCGGCGTCGACCGCGCCGGCAGCTTCGGGGTCGGCGCTGGCGGCGGCCGGTGCCGCGGGGGCGGCCGGATCGGCGACCGGCTCCTCGACCGACCACAGGGTCGGTGAGGAGCCGGACCCGCCCGCGGCGGTGATCGGTCGGACGTCGTCGAGCTCGTCGTGAGGGTCGGGATCGGGATCGGGATCGGGGCCGGTGTGGGGTTCGGGCTCGGTGTCGGCCCCGATCTCGGGCACGGTGTCGGGCCGAACCGACGCCAGGTGCGGCACCGGGCTGCGGTCGTCGACGATCGTCCAGCCGGCCGGCACGCTGACCGCGTCGCCGTGCGCGGCGCACAGCGAGATGCCGACCCGGCGATCGGCCGGGTCGTAGTCGTAGAGCCGAGCCCAGGTCTGGCGCGGGTCGAAGACCAGGAGGACCACGGCCGGCTCCGCACACGTGACGCGCGCGCAATGCCCATCCACGCTGCACGACCGTACTCGCCGGGGCCTGGGCCGGCAGGGATGGCGACACCCGGAGGGGCCCGGCGGGGCTACCGTGGCCCAACCCGCTGGGCCCGACACCGGGCCGACCCGACGCCGACCACCGCCGAGGTGCGCCATCACCGACTGGACCTGGATCGAGACCCTCACCCGCCAGTTCGACCTGTGTGCGGTCGAGGCGGGCCAGGAGGCCGTGATCGTGGCGCCGACGTCGGCCGACCCTCGACTGGTCGACTGCGCGCGGCTGGCGCTGCACCGGCTCGGTGCCGCGGTGACCGTGGTCGCCTCACCCGCCTCGGCCAGCGAGCGGCTGGCGTCGCAACTCCTCGACAGCGAGGTGGTCGCCGCCGCTACCGCCGCCGCCGACTTCGTGGTCGACCTGAGCCGGCCGGGACTCGACCGCGATCCCGAGCTGGAATACGTGCTGGGCGAGGGGAGCCGGGTCCTGGTGGTCGACCTCGACGATCCCGCCGAGCTGGTCCGCCACGTGCCGCATCCGGGGCTGACGCGCCGGGTCGAGCGGACCGTGCGCCGCCTCCACCTGGGCGACGTGCTGGCGATCGGCGCCGACGCGGGGACCAACGTGGTGCTGGGGCTCTCGGGGTCGCACATCGCCGGTTCGTCGGGCGTGGCGCAGGCTCCAGGGTCGGTCTCGCGCTGGCCGGCCGGGCACGTGTCGATCGCCCCGGCCGACGACGAGATCAGCGGCGAGATCGTGATGATGCCGGGCGACCTCAACCTCACGTCGGTGGCGTTCATCCGGTCGCCGGTGCGGATCACCATCGAGAAGGACCACATCGCCGACATCGACGGCGACAGCAGCGACGCCGACATGGTGCGGGCCACCCTCGAGGCGGGAGGGTCGGCCGAGGCCTACGCGGTCGCCGAGGTCGGCTGGGGCATGGTCCGCCCGCCGCGGCGCCCGCACGCCCTGTTCGATCCCGGGCTGCTGGCGGGTGGGATCGGCCATCGGCTCGAGGGGGTCGTGCGGGTAGCCATCGGTCGCGACCAGGCCATCGGGCGATCCAACGGCCGGCTCGTGCTCGGGCTGAGGGCCTGCACGGTCACCGTCGACGGGGTGGCGGTCATCGAGGCCGGGGCGCTCCAGGGCGACCTGGCCCCCGACGTCTACGAAGAGGCCGCCATCGAGACGATGAGAGGGACCGACCCCGGGGCCGGCTGACCCCGCAGCTTCTCCGCAAACGGGCTGGTCAGGGGAGTGTCACACCCCCCGCCCATACTCGATGTCATGACGACTCGAGTGCTCCCGTTCCGGCGATCGGGTGACGCCACCTCCCCCGGGCGCCGACCGCGTCGACATCGGCCGGGGCCCCACGGTGCGCGGCCGGGTGGCCGGGCCCGCGACGTCGCCCGGCTCGACCCCAACCTGCGGGCCCTGCGCCGCGACCTGCTCGCCTTCGGCGTGGCTCGAGGCCGCCCGGTCGATGCCGACGCAGCCAGCGCGGTGCTCGCCGCCAAGGTGGCCCGGGCGCCCGAGCCGGTCGAGCTGCTCGACGACGACATCGTGACCGAGCTGCTGTGGGTCGACGTCTTCGCCTGGTGCGGCGATCACGGGGTCCCGCCTCCCACTGCGGTGGCGGCGACCCTGCACACCTGGGTCGATCAGCTCGCCTCGGTCGGGCGGCTCGCCCCGGGCAGCGACGGAGTCGACGCCCTCCACGACGCCATCAATGCCGCCGGCGGCGTGATCGAGCAGGCCAGCCTGCCCGGACTCGAGCCGGCGCCGTCGGCGGGCTGAAGGGCTCGTTCTACGCGCCCGGGCCGCCCAGGTCGACGTCGTAGGCGTCGAACAGCAGGCCGGCTCGCCGGTGATGGCAGAGGTCGAGGCGCACCACCACGTCGCTGACCGTCTGGCGGAGATCGACGACTGCTTCCGGGCTCCGCTCGTCGTGCAGCTTGAGGAGCTGCTCCTCGACGGTCGTGCGCAGCTCGTCCTGGGACTCGCAGAGCCGCTTGATGGCCGGGACCAGCCGGGGCGCGTCGCGTACGACCTCTTCGAAGTACCCCTCGTCGACGGCCGATTCGAAGCCGGCCAGCGCCGTGCTCAGGTCTCGCAGGGCCGCTTCGAGGTCGTCGAGCCACGACGACGCGTCCGCCTCGTCGGCTCCCTCGTCGAGCAGCCGCCCGAGCCGCTCGCCCGCCCGGGTCAGCTCTGCAGGCCAGGTCGTGCTCTCCATTGCAGCTCCTCACTGCTCTGGAGCGACCGCGCTGTCGCTCGTGCTCTCGCGCCCAGCGTATCGCGAGGGCCCTGTCGCAACCAAGAGAGTGGGCAGCGGCGGTTTCGACCTGACCGCCGATTCCCGAGCTTCTAGACTCGTCGCACCGTGGGCACACAGGGCATTTCCGGCGAGGCGGCCACTCCGTGGCCCACCGGTCACCCAGGCCATCGTCGCCCGGTGGCTCGGGCCGTGGCGCTGGCGGCGACGATTGCCCTCGCCGCGGCATGTGGCGACGGCGGAACCACCAGCGCGACACGGCCGGCCGACGATGCGCTCGAACCCACCGTCGTCGTCCCCACGCCCACCCCCAACCCGCTGCTGGTGCCCACCCCCGAGACGGTCGAGGTCACCCACACCGTCGTCGCCGGCGACACTCCGAGCGGCGTCGCCGCCCAGTTCGGCATCAGCCTGGCCGACCTGCTCGAGGCCAACGGCCTGACCGAGGACGCGGTGCTCCAGGTGGGCCAGACCCTCGTCGTGCCCGGCGTCGAGCCCGACCCCACACCGGAGGTCGACCCCGTGACCGGCAACACGACCTACACGGTGGTGGCCGGCGACACGTTGGGAGGTATCGCCGCCCAGTTCGGTATCACCCTCGACGAGCTGGTGGCGGCGAGCGGCGTCGACATCGACGCGCCGCTCCAGATCGGCCAGCAGCTCGAGGTGCCGGCGGGCGGCAGCGCAGTCACGACCGACGAGCCGGCGACGCCCCCACCGAGCGGTACGAGCTACGTCGTCGAGTCCGGCGACACGCTCGCGCTCATCGCCGCCCAGTTCGGGATCAGCCTCGACTCGCTCCTCGAGGCGAATGGGCTGACCGCCGACAGCATCATCGAGGTCGGTCGCACGCTGAACATCCCGGGCGGCTGACCCGGCTCGACCTCTGCGGCGCCGGCGATGCCGGCGGGTCAGGCCGACTCGGTGATGGTGACCGACTCGATCACGACGTCGTCGGTGGGGCGGTCGGCGGCCCCGGTCGGGACCGCCTGCATGGCCGCGACCACGTCGAGCCCGGACACCACCTTGCCGAACAGTGAGTAGTTGGGCGGGAGGCCGACGCCGTTGGGCCCGCTGACGATGAAGAACTGGCTGCCGTTGGTGTCGGGGCCGGCGTTGGCCATGGCCACCGATCCGACCTCGTAGCGGCCGGGCCTGGGCAGCTCGTCGGCGAAGCGGTATCCGGGGCCGCCCCGCCCAGTGCCTTCGGGGCAGCCACCCTGGCACATGAAGCCGTCGATGATCCGGTGGAAGACCAGGCCGTCGTAGTAGTGGTAGCGGGCCAGGAACACGAAGTTGTTGACGGTGCCGGGCGCGCCGGCCGCGTCGAGGTGGATCACCAGGTCACCGAGCGACGTCGACATGTTGGCGGTGTAGGTGCGGGCGGGGTCGATGCACATCGGCGGTGGGCCCGAGAACGAGGTCGTACGGGGACTGCTGCCGTCGGCCGCCGGGCATTCTGGTGTGGACATGGAGAAGACCGTGCTTTCTGGTCGAGTCGGGTCGAGTTCGGGGCCGGCTCACCCTAACGGCGCGCCCGGACCTTCCCCCTAGACTCCGGCGCACACGAGACGAGCGGGAGACCGGAGCAACCATGGACATCGAGCGAGTCGGAGTGATCGGGGGCGGCACCATGGGGTCGGGCATCGCCGAGGTGTGCGCTCGCGCCGGGATCCGCACCACGGTGGTCGAAGCCAGCGCCGAGTTCCTCGATGCGGCACGGGGCCGGATCGAGGGCTCGATGGAGCGAGCCGTGGGGCGCGGCCGGCTCGAGGCCGACCAGCGCGACGCCGCCGTCGAAGCCCTCAGCTACGAGATCGAGCTCGACTCGCTCGGAGACTGCGACCTCGTGGTCGAGGCCGTGATCGAGAACCGAGACGTCAAGCTCGACCTGTTCGGACGACTCGACTCGATCCTGGGCGCCGACGCGATCCTGGCGTCGAACACCTCCTCGATCCCCATCGTCGAGCTGGGCGCCGCCACCGAGCGGGCCGACCGGGTGCTCGGCATGCACTTCTTCAACCCGGCCACGGTGCAGCCGCTCGTGGAGCTGGTCCGGTCGGCGACGACGTCCGATGCGACCGTGGAGCGGGCCGACCACCTGGCGTCCTCCCAGCTCGGCAAGACCACGATCCGCTGCCGTGACCGGGCCGGCTTCGTCGTCAACCGCCTGCTGGTTCCGTTCCTCCTACAGGCCATCGAGCTGCTCGACACCAGCGACGCCTCGCCCGAAGACATCGACCAGGGCATGAAGCTCGGCTGCGCCCACCCCATGGGACCCCTCGAGCTCTGCGACCTCATCGGTCTCGACACCATCGAGGCGGTGGCCGAGGTCCTCTACGAGGAGTTCCACGAGCGCTTCTACGCCCCGCCGCCGTTGCTGCGCCGGATGGTGAGCGCCGGCCACCTGGGACGCAAGACCGGCAAAGGGTTCTACGACCACGGCTGACGGGCGGGTGGGGGCGACCATCCACCGGCCGCCTCGGGGGGCAACCGTAGGATGAGGGTCGATGGTGCGGCGTCGGCCTACCCCCCCGATCGGCGAGCGGCCCGACGACCGGCCCGACGACCGCCGACGCGAGCCGCGGGTCCATCCGGCGCCGCGCGGCCGGGCCTCGGAGTCACGCCTGCCTCGCGTCACGATCTACTGCCCCGACTGTGACGTGACGTGGCGGGGCTCGGTCCACGACGCCTGCTGGTCGTGCGGGACGATGGGCCAGGCCGAGCGAGCCACCGCCCCCCAGGTGCGGGTCTCGTAGGGCGGCGCAGCCGGCGGCCCAACCCCCCGAGGGCCCCCGGCTGCGAACAACCAGGGTCAGGATGGCCGGCGTCCCCCCAGAGCGACCGGCCATCCGAACCTCGTCAGCGCCCGAAAGTGCCGACAGCAGTCACCGTAGCGCAGCCGCGATCCGATGTGAAATGTGACACAGGTCCGAGGGCACCTCACCTGCCCCGTGGCTCCCCGGCCCGGCGCCGAGGCGGCGGTAGCCTGGCCGCGACCGACCACGCACCGCCAGGAGCACCGTCACGTCCTCCATCGACATCCTCGTCCCCGGCGCCGTCGTCGCCGGGTCGTTCCTGTTCATCGCCCTGCTGTGGTGGCTGCGCCGGGAGCGGCCGCCCGAGTGGGACATCGCGCCCGACCCGGCCGCGGCGGCACCACCCGAGCCGGTCGACGCGCAGCTGCTCGCCAGGTGGCACCTCGACCACGGGCCCGCAGTCGGGCAGTGGATCGCCGCCCACGAGCGCCTGCTCGGCCGGATCTCCGAAGCCGGGCTCGCGCTCGACCTCACCGATCCGAGCCTCACCGAGGAGAACGCCGGGCTCATCGGCCCGCTCGAACGAGCCATTGCCGCCCATCCCGCCCCGGTGATGCGGGCCGAGCTCAGTGCCATGCAGGTGGCCGCCGACTCCACCATCCATGCGGTCCGCCGCAGCGACTACATCACCGCCGAGCGCCAGCACCTGACCTACCTCGACTACCGCGGCCTCTGGGTCGGTCGGCTCCGTCAGTTCACACCGAACGACAGCGGGCTCACCCAGCTCCGATCGAAGCCGCGGCGCTCTCTCGGCTCGCTCCCCGGCAGCCCCGAGAACGACGACACCTCGGCCGACGTGGGGTGAGCACGCCGGGCCGGACGGTCATGGCCGCCACAACCGCCTGAGACCGACGTCATAGCTCCGGAACCGCCGAACGGGGCGATCGCGCCCTAGCGTTCTGAGGACGGTTTCGACCCAGGCCAAGGCGGCGACAATGACGACCCTCAGCCCACCTCCTCCCCCTCCGAGCGCCGAGACGGCAACGGGTGCCGCGGCAAGAGCCGTCGGGGCCTCGAAGGTGTATGGCTCCGGCGACACGGCCGTCCGGGCGCTCGACCGGGTCGACGTGGCGTTCGAGCCCGGCCGGTTCTCGGCCATCATGGGCCCGTCCGGCTCCGGCAAGTCGACGTTGATGCACTGCATGGCCGGCCTCGACGACCTGACCGAGGGCCGGGTGTACATCGGCGGGATCGACCTCACCCAGCTCAGCGACAACGAGCTGACCCTGCTGCGCCGGGAGAAGGTCGGGTTCGTGTTCCAGGCCTTCAACCTGGTGCCCACGCTCACCGCCCTCGAGAACATCACCCTTCCGCTGGCTCTGGCCGGGAAGTCGGGCGACGACGGCTGGCTCGACCAGGTCGTCGAGACGATCGGGCTCGCCGATCGGCTGACGCACCGGCCCTCCGAGCTGTCGGGCGGACAACAGCAGCGGGTGGCGGTCGGCCGGGCGCTGGCGAGCCGGCCCGACATCATCTTCGCCGACGAGCCGACCGGCAACCTCGACTCCCGCTCCGGCTCGGAGATCCTCGAGTTCATGCAGCATGCGGTCCAGGAGCTGGGCCAGACGATCGTGATGGTCACCCACGACCCCGGTGCGGCCGGGTTCTCCGACCGGGCGGTCTTCCTGGGTGACGGTCGGGTGGTCTCGGAGCTGGCCGACCCCACCGCCGACTCGGTGCTCGATCGGATGAAGTCGCTGGGAGACTGACGTGGCGCTGCTGCGGTTGACGGTGAAGAACATCGTCGACAAGAAATATCGGTTCCTGCTCACGACGCTCGCCGTGTTCCTCGGCGTCATGTTCACGTCGGGCGTGTTCGTCTTCACCGACAGCCTGCGCAGCACCTTCGGCGACCTGTCCGGCGACATCGAGTCCGGATACGACCTGGCGGTCCGCTCCGAGATCCCCTTCGGCGAGCGCCTCCAGGCCGCCCCGGTGCCCATCGACGTCCCCGAGCAGGTGCAGGCGGTCGACGGCGTCGCCGCCGTCCAGCCCAGGGTCATCGAGTTCAACATCATCCCGCTGCGCGCCGACGGCGAGGCCGCCCAGGCCCAGGGTCCGAACATCGGCGTGAACTGGGAGGACACGTCGCCGGATTCGCGGCTCTTCCTCACCGACGACGGGGTCAGCCGGCCGCCGTCGGGGCCGGGCGAGTTCGCCATGGACATCGACGCCGCCACCGAGGACGACTTCGAGGTGGGTCAGAGCTACCTGGTCCAGTCCGCCGACGCGGGGATCGTCGAGCTCGAGCTGGTGGGGACGTTCAGCTTCGCCGACCCCGAGGAGAACGCGCTGGTGGGCGCCAAGCTCGTCGCCTTCGACACCGACACCGCCGTGACGCTGCTGAACGACGGCCAGGGCTACGACGACGTGACCGTGTTCCTCGAGGAAGGCGCCGATGCCGACGCCGTGTCGGCCGCCATCGCCCAACGGCTCCCCGACGAGCTCGAGGTGGTGGCGCTCGAGGTGCTGGTCGACGAGCAGGTCGACACCTTCAACACGATCGTCAGCCAGTTCCAGACCTTCCTGCTGGTCTTCGCGTCGGTGATCCTGCTCGTCAGCGCGTTCATCATCTACAACACCTTCACCATCGTCATCGGCCAGCGGATACGCGAGCTCGGGCTGCTTCGCGCGCTGGGCGCCACCGGCAAGCAGGTGACGGGAACAGTGATCGGCGAGGCCCTGCTCGTCGGCATCGTCGCCACGGTCACCGGGATCGCCGGCGGCATCGGTCTCGCCGCCTTCCTCCAGTGGCTGCTCGCCCGACTCGACTTCGGCCCCGAAGGCGTGAGGCTGCCGATGGAGCCCCGCACGTTCGTGCTCAGCGCGGTCATCGGCGTCGGGATCACGCTGGGCTCGGCGGTGTGGCCCGCCATGAAGGCCCGCCGGGTGTCACCCATGGCGGCGCTGCGGGACGACGTCCGCCTGACCTCCCACGACGTGGCCCGCCAGCCCGCACTCGGTGGCGCGCTCGTGGCCCTCGGCGTCGCCGCCGCGGTCCTCCAGTTCGTGTTCGACCGGTGGGAGCTGATCCTGCTGCTCAGCCCGCTGGCCGCGGTACTGATCTACCTTGGCACGAGCCGCATCGATCCTCTCCTCGCCCGGTTCTCGGCCCTCGTCCTGGGCGCAGTGCTGCTGATCGTCGCGCTGGTCGCCGACCTCGGTACCTCGATCGTGCTCACCCTGTTGGGGGCGTCGGCGCTGATCATCTTCCTCGGCGTGAACCTGCTGAGCCCGCTGCTGGCGAGGCCGGCCGCCCAGGCCATCGGACGGCGACCGACTGCGGTCGTGATGGGCATGGTCGGCGCCGCCCTGGCCGCCGCCACCATCGCCCTCGTCGCGCTCACGATCGGCCAGGTGGTGGACGGCACGCCGGCCGCCGTCCTGTTGCTGATCCCCACGGCCGCGGTCGGCTTCGCCGCCTACCTCGCCATCGACGTCGTGCCCGCCGGGTTCCGGGTCAACGGGCTGATGGCCCGGCAGAACGCGGCGCGCACGCCCCGCCGCACGGCGTCGACCGCGGCCGCGCTCATGATCGGCCTGGCGCTGGTGAGCGCGGCCGCCGTCGTGGCCGCCTCGCTGAAGGCGACCTTCCGGGAGACCCTGAACGACTCGGTCGCGGCCGACTGGTTCGTGTGGACCGGCAACGGGGACCCGAACGCCGCGTTCAGCAACCAGGTCGCCGTCGATCTCGCCCAGCTCGACGAGGTGGCCGAGGTGGCGAGCTATCGCTTCGCCGACGAGGCGTTC
>JBFJYB010000005.1:0-19424 GCA_041622835.1 Acidimicrobiales bacterium
GCCGTTGCGCTCGGCGGTCAGGAACGAGCCCCGGTAGCCGTCGACGTGGGTCCAGAACACCCCGTTGCGCGTGTAGTTGCGCAGGGTCATGTTCTCGACCACGACGCCGGCGGCCTCGAGCACGCGGACGCCGTTCTCGAGCTCGAACTGGCCGTCGAGCACGACCGTGTTGCGGTCGAGGCCTCGCAGCACCAGTCGGTCGGTCGTGACGTCGACCGCCTCGTTGTAGGTGCCGGGCGCGATCAGGATCAGCGAGTCGGGCTCGGCCGCGTCGACCGCGGCCTGGATGGTGGGGTAGTCGTCGGGGACTCGAAGCGTGCCCGACGTGGGCGGCGTGGCCGCCGCCTCCTCGTCAGCCGCCGCCTCGTCGCCGGTGCCGGTGTCGTCGGCTGCCGCGGTCTCGTCGTCGGCCGCAGTGTCGACCGGCGTCGTCTCGTCGTCGGACGATCCGCAGGCGGCCGCGGTCAGCGCCAGCGCCAGCGTCACGACAGCGACTTGGATCCATGCTCGGGTGTGGCTCATCGGTCCCTCCTCAGGGCGCCACGACCGTGATCGAGCCGGGCATGCCGACGTCGATGGTGCCGTGGATCGAGCAGTAGTACCGGAACGTGCCCGGCTCGGTGAAGCGGTAGGTCGCAGTGTCGCCCGGCCCGAAGCGCTCGGCCGGGATCGTCCAGTCGGGGTCGTCGTTCTCGGGGATGACGTTGTGCTCGTTGCGGCCGACGTTGGTGAAGCGCACGACGGTGCCGGCATCGACGGTCGTGATCTCCGGGTCGAAGGCGTTGTCGACGGCCAGGACCTCGACCTCTACCCCCTCCACCAGCGCCGGGGCGTCGGAGCCGCATCCACCCAGCAGCCACGAGGCGGCGGTTGCCACAGTCACCAGCCCGGCCGCGCGTCCCACGGCCGGCCACCCTAGGCGGGCAACCGGGCGGCGGGCCCGATCGGACGGCCAGGTCGAGGACGCCACATTGTCCGGCTCGACCGCAGCAGTGCACACTGTCTCGCACCCCCGCATCATCCCAGGAGCCCATGCATCTACAGGAGACCGACGAGCAGCTGGCGTTCCGCGCCGAGCTGCGGGCCTACTTCCGGGCCCTGCTCACCCCGTCGGTTCGCGCTGACCTGCTCGACGGCGACACGGCGAGCCGGACTCGCCGGCAGCTCTTCAAGCAGCTCGGTGCCGACGGCTGGCTGGGCGTCGGCTGGCCCGCCGAGTACGGCGGGCAGGGCCGCTCCACCGCCGACCAGTTCATCTTCGTCGACGAGGCCAGGCGCGCCGACTGCCCGGTCCCGTTCGTCACCCTCAACACCGTCGGGCCCACCCTCATCGCGCTCGGGTCCGAGGACCACAAGCGGACGTACCTGCCCGGCATCTTGACCGGCGACGTCGTGTTCGCCATCGGCTACTCCGAGCCGGCGGCCGGCACCGACCTGGCCAGCCTGACGACCCGGGCCGAACGCGACGGCGACGAGTGGGTGATCAACGGCCAGAAGATCTGGACGAGCGGCGCGCACGAGGCCGACTACATCTGGCTCGCCTGCCGCACCGACCCCGAGGCCAAGAAGCACCGGGGCATCTCGATCATCATCGTGCCCACGGCCAGCCCGGGGTTCTCGTGCACGCCGCTGCACACGGTGGGCGGGATGCAGTCCAACGCCAGCTTCTACGACGACGTGCGGGTGCCGCTGACCAACCTGGTCGGCGACCTCCACGGTGGCTGGGACCTCATCACGAGCCAGCTGAACCACGAGCGGGTGGGCATGAGCGCCATCTCGGTCGAGGCGTTCGAGGTGTACGACGAGGTGGTCGCCTGGGCCGCGGAGCCGCAGCCCGACGGCGGCCGACTCCTCGACGTCGGGTGGGTGCGGACCGACCTGGCCCGATGCAAGGCCATGCTGGCGGCCATGCACCTGCTCAACTGGGACATGGTGAAGTCGGTGGAAGCCGGCACCCTCACCGGCCCCCAGGCGTCGGGGGTCAAGGTCTACGGCACCGAGGCCGCGGTCGCCGTCTACAACCTGCTGCTCGGGATCGTGGGCCCGGCCGGCCGCCACCGCACCGGCTCACCGGCTGCGATCCTCGCCGGACGGCTCGAGCGGGCCGGACGGGCCGGGCAGATCAACACCTTCGGAGGCGGGGTCAACGAGATCCAGCGCGACATGGTGGCGTGGATGCGACTGGGCCTGACCCGGCCCGGGAAGCGCTAGGGCGCGATGGACTTCGACCTCAGCGAGGAGCAGGAGGCGATCCGCGACCTCGCCCGCCAGGTCTTCGATTCGGCGACCTCACCAGAGTCGGTCGGGCGCATCGAGCAGAGCGACGACCGGTTCGATCGCGACCTGTGGGCCGCGCTGGCCGACACCGGCCTACTGGGCGTCGCGGTTCCCGAGGCCCACGGCGGCCTCGGGTTCGGGGCGATCGAGCTGGCCCTCGTGCTCGAGGCCCACGGCCGCTCGGTGGCCCCCATCCCGTTGCTGCCGACCGCGGTCGCCGCCCACACCCTGGCCGCGTTCGGGAGCGCCGAGCAGCAGGCGGCCTGGCTGCCGGGGGTGGCCGCCGGCTCGGTCGTGCTCTCGCTCGCCCTCGAGGGTTGGGGCGCCAGCGACCCGCATGTGTCGCCGGTGCCCGCCAGCCCGGCCGACGACGGGTGGATCCTGTCGGGATCGAAGCCGGGCGTCGCAGCAACGGCCGACGCGGCGCGGGTGCTGGTCCCGATCGCAGTCGGCGACGGGAACGACGGGAACGACGGGGTCACGATCGCGATCGTCGACCCCCGTCACCCGGCGGTGGTGCTCGAGGTGGGGGAGACCACCGACCACCAGCTCCAGGCGACGATGCGCCTCGACGACGTGCCGACCGCCGCCAGCGACACCTTCGGCGACGGCGACGTGCTGGCGTGGGCCGTGGCCCAGCATCGCGTCGCCACCGCCGCGACCGTGCTGGGCGCCTGCGAGCAGGCGGTGGCCATCACCGTCGAGCACGCCAACCACCGTGAGCAGTTCGGGCGCCCTCTGGCCATGAACCAGTCGTACTCCCAGCGGCTCGCCGACGCCGCCATCGACATCGACTGCATCCGGGCGACGGTCACCCAGGCCGCGTGGCGGCTCGACGCCGGCCGGGACGCGACCGAGGAGGTGCTGATCGCGGCATGGTGGGCGTCGGAGGCGGGGTCACGAGTCGTCCACTCGACCCAGCACCTGCACGGTGGCACCGGGGCCGACGTCAGCTACCCGGTGCACCGCTACTACCTCGCCGTCAAGCAGCTCGCCAACAGCCTCGGAACCGCCAGCAGCCACCTTGCCGCGCTGGGCGCCGAGATCGCGGCCCACGCATGAGCGAACCCGCGTGAGCGACGACTTCCACGAGCGGCTGCTGGCCCAGGTGGGGTCGGCCGGGTCGCCGAAGCCCGCCCGCGACCCGGTCAACTCGCCGATGATCCGCCACTGGTGCGACGCCATGTCGGACGCCAACCCGTACTTCACCGACCCGGACGCGGCGGCCGCCGGTCCGCACGGCGGGCTGGTCGCCCCGCCGGCCATGCTCAACGTCTGGACCATGGCCGGCCTCGTCATGGGCGAGCCGCCGCCCCGCGACGTCGACGAGCCCCAGTCGGCCGTCTACGCCATGCTCGACGAGGCCGGCTTCACCAGCGTCGTCGCCACCAACTCCGAGCAGCGCTACGACCGGTACCTGCGGCCCGGAGACCATCTGACCAGCGTCACCCGGCTCGTCGACGTGTCGGCCGAGAAGTCGACCGGCCTCGGGGTCGGGCACTTCGTCACGACCGAGGCCACCTACACCGACCAGAACGGCGAACCGGTGGGCTCGCTGCTGTTCCGCATCCTCAAGTTCGAGCCGGGCACCGGCAAGGGCGGGGGCGGCGCCCCGGCGAGCGGGACCGACGAGCGACCGCCGCGGCCGGTCCCGCAGTGGAACCAGGATCAGGCCTGGCACTGGGAGGGCCTCCGCCAGCGCGAGCTGCGCATCCAGCGCTTCACCGACGACGGCTCGCTCGTCCATCCGCCGGCCAACGCCAACCCCCGCACCCAGTCGATGGAGTACGACTGGATCGTCGCGTCGGGCCGGGGGCGGCTCTACAGCCACACCGTCGTCCACCACCCCCAGGTGCCGGCCTTCGACTACCCGCTGATCGTGGGCCTGGTCGAGCTCGAGGAGGGGGTTCGGATCGTCTCGAACGTGATCGGCGTACGGCCCGATCAGCTCGAGATCGGCATGCCGCTCGAGGTCTGCTACGTCGACACGCACGACGGCGTGACGCTCCACCAGTTCCGGCCGGCCCGGCCCGAGCGGCGCACGGCGACCCTGACCCGCGACCAGGTCTCGCCCGGTGATCGACTGCCGCTGTGTCCCATCCCCGTCGACACCCGCCTGATCGTGTCGACCGCCATCGCCACCCGCGACTACCAGGACGTCCACCACGATCCGGCCGTCGCTCGGTCCCGGGGATCGAAGGACATCTTCATGAACATCCTGACCTCCAGCGGGCTGGCCAACCGCTGGATCGGTGACTGGCCGGTCCCGACGCCGTGTTCCGCAGCCTGAAGATCGGGCTGGGGGTGCCCAACTACCCCGGTGACACGATGACGATGTCGGGCGAGGTGTCGAGCGTCGCCGACGACGGCACCGTCACCGTGGGGTTCACCGGCGCCAACTCGTTGGGCGCCCACATGACCGGGACGGCCGAGATCGTGCTGCCCGGTCCGCCCGGGGACGGGAGCTGAGGTGCTGAAGTTCGCCCGCCAGACCGCCATCGCCGGCATCGGGGCCACCGAGTTCTCGAAGGACTCCGGCCGCACGCCGATGCAGCTCGCCACCGAGGCGTGCATCGCCGCCTGCGCCGACGCCGGCGTCGAGCCGAGCCAGGTCGACGGCATGGTGGTCTACAGCGCCGAGAAGAACACCGAGATCGAGGTGGCCCGCAACCTCGGCATACCCGAGCTCACCCACTTCTCGATGGTCCACCACGGCGGCGGCGCCGCGTGCGGGGTGGTGGCCCAGGCCGCCATGGCGGTGTGGGCCGGCGCGGCCGACTACGTGCTGTGCTATCGGGCGTTCAACGAGCGCTCGTGGCACCGGTTCGGGAGCGGCGTCCAGGAGCGCCACCAGAGCCCGGAAGCCTTCGACGTGAGCTTCTCGTGGAGCTCGCCGTTCGGGCTGGTGACGCCGGCGCAGTGGGTGGCGATGTTCGCCACCCGCTACATGCACGAGCACGGCGCCACGTCGGAGGACTTCGGGCGGGTGGCGGTGGCCGACCGCCGGCACGCAGCCACCAACCCGAAGGCGTTCTTCTACGAGCGGCCGATCACGCTCGAGGAGCACCAGGAGAGCCGGTGGATCGCCGAGCCGCTCCACCTGCTCGACTGCTGCCAGGAGAGCGACGGCGCCCAGGCGCTGCTGATCACGACCCTCGACCGCGCCGCCGACCTCGAGTCGACACCGGCGGTCGTCGCCGCGGCCGCCCAGGGTGTCGCCCGCGACCAGCACATGATGAGGTCGTACTACCGCGACGACATCACCGGCATCCCCGAGATGGGAGTCGTCGCCCGCCAGCTGTGGGAGTCGACCGGGCTCGGGCCGCCCGACATCCAGACCGCGGTCGTCTACGACCACTTCACCCCGCTCGTGCTCCCCCAGCTCGAGGAGTTCGGGTTCTGCGCCAAGGGTGAGGCCAAGGACTTCGTGGCCGACGGCAACATCGAGCTGGGCGGCGGCCTGCCGATCAACACCAACGGCGGCCAGCTGGGCGAGGCCTACATCCACGGGATGAACGGCATCGCCGAGGCGGTCCGCCAGGTGAGGGGGACCTCGGTCAACCAGGTCGACGGGGTCGAGAACGTCCTGGTGACCGCGGGCACCGCCGTCCCGACCAGCGGCCTGATCCTCACCACCCCCTGACCCTCCCTGCATTTCTGACTGAAGGCGCGCTGGCGCGCCCAACTGGTCACAGATCCACGGGTGGGGGTGGGGTCAGGCGGCGTGGACCCGGTTGCGTCCGGCCTCCTTGGCCTCGTTCATGGCCGCGTTGGCGTCCTCGACGAACTGGGCCGAGTTGGCCGTCGCCGCGCTCATGGTCGCGATGCCGGCGCTGACGGCCACGGCGCGGCCGAGCCAGGTAGCAGCTTCGACTGCGCTGCGTACCCGCTCGGCCATCACCATGGCGCCCGCGGCGTCGGTATTGGTGAGAATGATGGCGAACTGCCCGCCCTCGTAGCGGGCGATGAAGTCCGAGACCCGGGTCTGGTCGTGGAGCAGGGTGGCGATCTGCTCGAGCACCGAGTCGCCGGCGATGTCGCCGAACTCGTCGTTGTAGCTCTTGAAGTCGTCGATATCGAGGAACACCAGCGACAGCGGCATCTCGTAGCGACGCGCGCGGCTGAACTCCTGGTCGAGACGCTCGATGAAGCCGCGTTGGTTGGCGATCGCGGTCAGCGGGTCCATCATGCTCTCGCGCGCCATGACCTCGGCCCGCTCCTCGAGATGACGCTGCCGTTCGAGTAGCTCCTCCTGGAACCGCCGGCGATCCTCGGCCGCCTGCTGGAGCTCCTCCACCTTGCGCTGCAGCGTCTCGAGGTCGGCGCTGGGTGGCGCCGTCGGGGCCGGCGCCGACTCGGTCCGCCCCAGCTCGAGCTGGGTCATCACCAGCCGGCCGAGAGCGGTCAGGCCCCGCTTCTGGTCGTCGCTCAGCTCGCGCGGCTTGCGGTCCATCACGCAGATCGTGCCGAGGGCGTGGCCGCTCGGCGTGACCAGCGGTGCGCCGGCGTAGAAGCGGATGCCGCGCTTGGGAGTGACGAGCGGGTTGTCGGCCGACCTGGGGTCCACGGTGGTGTCGGGGATCACGCACAGCTCCGACGGCCGGAGGATCGAGTGGGCGCAGAAGGCCACCTCTCGGGGCGCCTCCACCGTTTCGACTCCCACCTTCGACTTGAACCACTGCCGGTCCTCGTCGACCAGGCTGATGAGGGCGATCGGGCAACCGCAGATGCGCGAGGCGAGGTAGGTCAGCTCGTCGAGGACCTCGTCCGCCGGCGTGTCGAGCACGCCGTAGGAGTGGAGCTCGCGGATCCGGTCGCCGTCGTCGGGTGGCACCTGGGCTCTCATTGCCGTGGCTTCTCTCGCACCATCGCTGATCGGACCATCGCTTCCGTCGGAACGCACGCTTCGTCGTTGCTGGTCTATCGGCCCGGCCCCAGTCCGTATTAAGGAAATCGGCCTACGAAACCGGCAGGGCTCGCGGCCCATCGCTGGTCATAGACTCGCCCGGTGACCGACCCCCGCCGGCCGCCCCGGTTCCGCGGCTGGCGCATCGTGGCGCTCGCAACCATCGCCGGTGCGCTCACCGCGCCCGGACAGACCATCGGTGTGTCGGTCTTCATCGACCACCTCGTCGCCGATCTCGGACTGGGACGTTCGCAGGTGTCGGGCGCGTACCTGGTGGGAACCCTGGCCGGGGCCGCGGCCCTGCCGGCGATCGGCCGGCGGATCGACGACCGCGGCGTCAGGCGCTCGATGACCTGGATCGCACTGGCGTTCGGGGTGGCGCTGGCCAACATGGCCGCAGTGCGCGGCCTGTTCTGGCTGGCCGTCGGCTTCGCCGGGATCCGGATGTTCGGCCAGGGCGCGCTGTCGCTGGTCGCACGAGTCTCGGTGTCGCTGTGGTTCGATCGTCGCCGCGGGCTGGCGCTGGGGATACTGATACCGGCGATCAGCGCCCTCATGGCACTGGCACCGGTGGTGCTGAACGGCGCCATCGACGTGTGGGGCTGGCGGAACACATGGCTTGCCGCGGCGGCGGTCGTGGTTGCCGTCGTCGTGCCGATCGCGCGGTTCGGCATGGTCGACCATCCGGCCGATGTCGGGCAGATGCCCGACGGCCGCTCGACCGGCGTGCCGGGTGCGCCGGGAGCGCCGGAATCCGACGCTCCCGTCGCGCGGGAGCGGTCGGCGACGCGGGGTGAGGCGGTGCGCTCGCCGGGGTTCATCGTGCTGGCTGCCGTCTCGAGCGTGATGTCGATGATGGTGACCGGGCTGAACTTCCACCAGATCCGGCTGCTCGGCGAAGCCGGTCTCTCACGCGGCGAGGCGGCCGTCATGTTCCTGCCCCAGGTCATCGGAGCCACGGTGGTGGGCTTGACCTTCGGCGTGCTCAGTGACCGTCGCATCGGCCCGTACCTGCCGGCGCTCACCATGGTGTGGCTCGCCGCCGCCCACATCCTCGGCGCGACCGCCACCAATTCGGCGATGGTCGTTCTCTACGCCGTCGCGCTCGGCGCCTCGATCGGGTCGATCAGCACCGTCTCCAGCACGCTCGTTCCCCGATGGTTCGGGATCGCCCACCTCGGGTCGATACAGGGCATCCTCACCTTCGCCGGTGTGGCGAGCTCGGCCCTCGGTCCGCTGGCGGTCTCGATCGGCGCGTCGGCGGCCGGTGGCTATCAGGCCGCGTCGCTGGTCTTCGCCGTCGTGCCGGTCGTGGTCGGCATCGCGGCGTGGCTGTGGCGGCCGCGTCAGCCCGAACGGCGACGCGATCCCGTCGCCGACCTGGTCGGCTGATCGGTCCGGTCTCCGCGGCTCGGCTCCTCAGCCGACCAGCGAGACCTGGCCCGAGACCGGATCCCAGGTGGCGAAGGCCGAGTCGACCTCGACGACCGCGTCCAGGATCGCGTCGGACAGCGGCGCGGTCGCGTCGGCGGTGAGGTCGGCGACGATCTGGTCCCTGACGTCGTCGAGCGCGGGCGGTCCGACGCTGATGACCTCGATGACGTGGAACCCGAACTGGGTCTCGACCGGGCCGACGACCTCGCCGGGCTCGGCGGCATAGGCCGCATCCTCGAACTCGGGTACGAACGAGCCCTCGGGCACACAGCCGAGGTCGCCGCCGTCGGGACCGCTCGGGCCGGTGGACACCTCGACGGCCACATCGGCGAAGTCCTCGCCGTCGGCCAGCCGGGTCACCGTCGCATCGGCTTCCTCGACGGTGTCGTGCAGGATGTGGCGCGAGCACAGCACGGGCGGGAACAGCGAGCCGTTGGCCTCGAAGTAGTCGGCGACCTCGTCCTCTGTCGGTTCGAGCGCCAGCAGCATCGCCTGGACGTCGGCGAGCAGGTCGTAGACCACGCCATCGGTGGGGAGATCGGGCAGCTGCGCGGCCAGCTCCTCGCCCGCCGCGACCCGATCGGCCTCGTCGAACGCGAGCCCGAGCCCGTCCGCGGCCTGGTCGACCGCGGCCAGCTGCACGTGCTGGGTCAGCACGAACGCCACGAAGCCGGGGGCGAACCCGTCGCCGGCCCGGACAGTTGCGGTCTCGTCGGAGGCGAACGCCGCCGCCCACTCGTCGAGCGCGACCGACAGCTCGGCGCCGGTCAGCTCCTCGCCGTTCACGCTGAGCACGACGTCGCCGTCGCCGGGCAGGTCGACCGCCGGTAGGGCCGGGTCGGGCCCGTCGGGCGACGCGGGCGTGAGCTCGTCGGATCCGGCGCCGTCGGACTCGGCAGCGGCAGGGTCGGGCGAATCGGCTTGGTCGCCGCTCCCGTCGGATTCTGCGCCGGGCACGGTGTCGTCGGCGACAACGTCGTCGGAGGGGCTCGACGAGGAGCTCCCACAGGCCGCCGCCACCAGGGCGAGCGCGCAGAAACCGGAGATCAGCTTGGTCATGCGGCAAGCTTCCTACAGAATCGGCGCCGATGGGTATCGGCCGACCGCCCGACCCGGAGGTCCACATGCTGCAGCTCGGCATCCTCAGCACCGCCGCCATAGCCGCCAACCACGTCGTCCCGGCGGTGGCCGGCGCCGAGCGGGTCGAGGTGGCGGCCGTCGGTTCGCGCGATCGCGAGCGGGCCGAGGCCTTCGCGCAGCGGCTCGGCATCGCGCGCTCCCACGGCAGCTACGACGACCTGCTCGCCGACGACGGGGTCGACGCGGTCTACATCGGGCTGCCCAACCACCTTCATCTCGAGTGGACCCGGAAGGCGGCTGCGGCCGGGAAGCACGTGCTGTGCGAGAAGCCGCTGGGGCTCGACGAGGCCGAGGTCGCCGAGATGATCACGACCTGCGACCAGGCCGGGGTGGTGCTGATGGAAGCGTTCATGTACCGCACCCATCCCTCGTGGGTCCGGGCCATCGATCTGGTCCGGTCCGGACGCCTCGGTCAGGTCCGCCTCGTCCAGACCTGCTTCTCGTACTTCAACGACGACCCGGCCGACATCCGCAACCAGCCGGAGGCCGGTGGCGGGGCGCTCTACGACATCGGCTGTTACGGGATCAACAGCGCCATGCTCGTCATGGGGGACGAGCCGGACCACGTGACCGGGATGGTCACCGTCGACGAGTCGGCCGGCGTCGACGTGGTCACCACCGGGTTGCTGGGGTTCGGGCACCGGCAGGCGACGTTCACGGTCTCTACCCGCGTCGAGTCGGACCAGCGGGTCGACGTCTACGGCTCCGACGGACGCCTACGCATCGAGATCCCCTTCAACATCCCGGCCGACCGCCCGACCCGACTGCTGCTGGCGGCCGGCGGGTCGCCCCCCACCGACCCCGCCATCGAGGAGATCGTTGTACCGCCCGCGAACCAGTACACGACCCAGGTCGACGGCTTCGCCGATGCGGTGCTCGACGGCGCGCCGGTCCCCGTTCCCCATGCCGACTCCCTGGCCACCGCCCGGGTGATCGACCGGTTGCGGGCCGAGGCCGCGACCAGGATCTCGGCGTGACCGGCAAGCGCCTGCTGCTGACCAACGACGACGGCGTCCACTCGCCGGGGTTGCACGAGCTGGCGGTGGCCCTGCACCGGCGGGGCCACGCCGTGACGGTGGCCGCACCCACCAGCGAGCGCAGCGGCTCGGGCGCGGCGGTCGGATATCTCGCCCACGGAGTCGAGTTCGACGTGGTGGCCCACCAGGTGCCCGATGCCGACGGCATCCCGACCTACGGCGTCGACGGGCCGCCGGCGCTGTGCGTCCTCACCGCCATGCTCGAGGTGTTCGGTCCTCGGCCCGACATGGTCGTGTCGGGCGTCAACCCGGGGACGAACTGCGGTCGGGGGGTGCTGCAGTCGGGCACCGTCGGCGCCGCGCTGATCGCTCAGAACTTCGGGCTGTCGGCGCTGGCGGTGAGCCAGGAGGTGGGCGACCCGATGCAGTGGGCGACGGCGAACGACGTGGCCGCGGCGGCTGTCGACTGGCTCGCCGGTGCACCCCGCAAGACGGTGCTGAACGTGAACGTCCCCGACCGGCCGGTCGAAGCGTTGGCTGGGGTGCGGTGGGCCAGGCTCGCTGCCTTCGGCACCACCACCACCTCGCTGGAGGGCGAGGTGCCCGGGACGCTACGCGTGCACGTGACTCCCCGTGACGTCGAGCTGGGCGCCGATACCGACACCCATCTCGTCGACGAGGGGTTCGTCACGGTGACCGGCCTGGTCGGCGTGCGCGCCGAATCGGAGGAGTCGGCGGCGGCGGCACCGGTATTGGCGGCTGCGCTGGGTCTCGACTGACACCACGACCGCGACGGCGTTCGCTAGCCTCGCTCAATGCGAACCCGCTGGTGGATGCCGCTCATCGTCCTGCTCGCTCTCGTCGGTGCCGCCTGTTCGGCCGACGGGACCTCGATCTCGGTCGACCAGGTCGCCGAGGAACCCGAGGAGACACCCGACTCCGAGGAGACTCCCGAACCGGAGCCGGAGGACACGCCCGAGCCCGAGCCCGAGGACACGCCCGAGCCCGAGCCCGAGGACACGCCCGAACCGGAGCCCGAGGACACGCCCGAACCTGACGACACGCCCGATCCCGAGGGCGGGGCCGACCCGTCCGAGGTGGGCGGCGACGTCTTCAGCGGCCTGTTCAGCGCCGACGAGTTCGGCAGCGGGTTCGACGACGAGACCAACACCTGCATCGGGGTCGCGGTCATCGAGCGGCTCGGCATCGCCGAGGTGATCGCGCTGGAGGAGACGGAGACCCTGACGCCCGAGGCCGGGCAGGCTGCGGTCGACGCGCTCTTCGAGTGCGTCGACGACCAGGTGATCGGCATGGAGCTCGCCGACGCGATCCTCTCCGAGCTGGGTTTCCCGGCTCCCGAGGCGAGCGAGGCCTGCCTCGTCGAGACCTACTCCGACAAGGCCGAGGTCAGCACGTTGTTCGACATCTTCGTGCGGGTGGGTGATATCGACTTCGAGGACGTCCCGCCCGACGACCAGCGGGCCGTCATCGGCCCGATCCTCGGGTGCATCGGCATCGGCGACATCCTCCAGGGAACGCTCCAGGTGACCGGGCAGTCCCTGAGCGCCGAGGGGGTCGAGTGCCTCAACGCCGAGGGCGGCGAGCTGGTCGAGCTGCTCATCGCGAGCGGTGGCGCCGACTTCGACGACATCCCGATCGACCAGCAGGAAGCGGTCGTCGAGATCTTCCTGTCGTGCCTGACGATCGAGGACATCGAGCTGCTCGGCGGCCTCTAGCCCACGCCGCCCGCCGCTCCCATCCCCAGGGGGGTCGAGGAGGGGCCGCCGATCGTGTGCCTGACGAGCGGCACGCCGGGGCGGTAGGCGAGGTGGTGGTGGGTCGGCGCGTCGAGGACGACGGCGTGGCCGGCCGCCCCCGGCACGAGCTTTCCCACGTCGTCGCGTCGCAGGGCCCGGGCGCCTCCGAGCGTCGCGGCCGCCACCGCCTCGTCGATCGTCATGTGCAGGTCGCGCACGGCCAGAGCGATGCAGAACGACATGCTGGTCGTGTAGCTCGACCCGGGGTTGCAGTTCGACGCCAGCGCCACGGTCGCGCCGGCGTCGATGACCCGTCGGGCGTCCGGGTACGGCTGGCGGGTCGAGAAGTCGGTCGCGGGCAGGAAGGTGGCGACGGTCTCGCTCGACGCCAACGCGTCGACATCGGCATCGGACAGGTAGGTGCAGTGGTCGACCGAGGCGCACCCGGTGTCGACCGCCAGCTGCACGCCGGGGCCGGGGCCGAGCTGGTTGCCGTGGAGCCGGAGCCCGAGACCCGCGGCCCGGCCGGCCTCCAGCACGGCGCGGCACTGGTCGGCGTCGAAGGCGCCGGTCTCGCAGAAGGCGTCGATCCACCGGGCGTGGGGCGCAGCTGCGGTCAGCATCTCGCCGCAGACCAGGTCGACGTAGTCGTCGGCGTGGCCCTCGAACTCGGTCGGGACGACGTGGGCGCCGAGAAACGTGGTCTCTGCGGTGAGCTCGGAGGCGACGCGGAGCAGGCGGACCTCCTCGGCGACGTCGAGGCCGTAACCCGACTTGATCTCGATCGTCGTGGTGCCGGCCCGGCCGGCTTCCGCGAGCCGCTGGGCGGTCAGCCGCCGGAGTTCGTCGTCGCTCGCAGCCCGCGTCGCCTCGGTGGTGACCCGGATGCCGCCGCCGTCGTAGGGCTGGCCGGCCATGCGGGCGGTGAACTCCTCGGCCCGGTCGCCGGCGAACACCAGGTGGGTGTGCGAGTCGACGAATCCGGGCAGCACGCACGCCCCCTCGGCGTCGATCCGCTCGTCGGCGACCTGACCGGCCGGACCGACCGACTCGACCACGCCGTCGGTGATCACGACCGACGCGTCGTGGATGACACCCAGCGGACCCTGGCCCGCGTTCGGGTCGTTGGTGACCAGCAGGCCGATGTCGTCGATGACGACGCTCACGGGCCGACCGCCGCCATCGAGGCCTTCAGCTCGGAGGGAACGTCGATCGACGTGTGCGCGCCATCCCTCACGACCACCCTCCCGCCCACGACCACGTGGTCGACGTCGGCTGCGGTGGCGGCGAACACCACGGCCCCCGGCACCGAGGCCGGGTCGGCGCCGGCGAGCCTGACCGACCCGAGGTCGACGGTGACCAGGTCGGCGATCCGGCCGACGGCGAGCTCACCGGCGTCGGGCCAGCCCAGCGACCGGTGACCGTTTCCGGTCGCCATCGCCAGAAGCTGGGCCGGGGTGTGGAGGCCTCGCTGGTGGGAGGTGAGCCGCTCGTTCAGCTCGACGGCGCGTGCCTCCTCGAACAGGTCGATCACCGCGTGTGAGTCGCTGCCGAGGCTGAGCGGCGACCCGGCACTCGCCAGGGCCGACGCCGGCCCCACCCCGTCGGCCAGGTCGCGCTCGGTGGTGGGGCACAGGCACACGCCGGTTCCGCTCGATCCCAGGAGCGAGACGTCGGCTTCGGTGAGGTGGGTGGCGTGCACCGCGGTCAGCATCGGACCGAGGAGCCCGGCCTCCGCGACCAGGGCCGCCGGTGACCGGCCGTGCGCCGCCATGGCCTGGTCGTTCTCCGTGGGCTGCTCCGACAGGTGGACATGGACCGGTGCGCCGTGGCCCTGCGCCCACTGCTGCACCTCGACCATCGCCTCGGGATCGACGGCCCGCACCGAGTGGACGGCGGCACCGACCTTGGCCGCCGGCGACGGCCGCAGCCCGTCGACCCGCTCCGCCCACCGGTTGGCGTCGCCGTCGCCGAAGCGGACCTGGTCGGCGGACAGCCCCAGGTACCCGTCGGCGCCGAGCCCGCCGTGCAGGTACAGGGTGTCCAACAAGGTGATCCGGATGCCGGCGTCGTCGGCCGCGGCCAGCAGCGCCTCGCCCATCGCGTTGGGTTCGTCGTAGCGCGACCCGTCGGGCTGATGGTGGACGTAGTGGAACTCACCCACGACGGCGATACCGGCCATGGCCATCTCGGCGTAGGTCGCCCGCGCGAGCCGGTGGTAGGTGTCGGGCGTGAGCCGACCCGCCACCGCGTACATCTGCTCACGCCAGGTCCAGAACGAGCCCGCTCCCGAGTGGGTGCGGCCCCGCAGCGCCCGGTGGAAGGCGTGGCTGTGGGCGTTGGCCAGACCCGGCATCGTGAGCCCGGCCAGCCGAGTCGCGTCGGCCGGGGCCGTGGCCACATCGCGCGAGACCGAGCCGATGCGGCTGCCGTCGACGTCGATCAGCACGCCCGGCTCGACGCGATCGTCGATCCAGGCCAGCTCGCACCAGTAGCGGCTCACGACCCGACGCGCGCCACGAACGCGGTGATGCGCTCGACGAACGCCTCGCGGTGGTGGGCCTCGAACTCCTCCCACGTCGCCAGCGAGGTCGAGTCTTCGACCCGGTCGACGAACAGCACCCCGTCGAGGTGGTCGCACTCGTGCTGCCAGGTGCCGGCGGTCAGGCCGCGCACGATGTCGTCGTGGTGTGCGCCATGACGGTCCTGGTAGCGGACCCGCACGTTGACGTGGCGCATGACGTTGCCCCGAAGCGGGACCGACAGGCACCCCTCGTTGATCTCGACCAGCTCGTCGTCGAGCGGCTCGATCGTCGGGTTGACCGCGACCGTCAGCGGGATCGGCGGCTTGTACGGGTAGCGGGGGTTGTGGGTGACCTCCATGACCGTCACCCGGACCGGCTCGCCGACCTGGTTGGCGGCGATGCCCGCGCCGTTCACGGCCCGCATGGTCTCGATCATGTCGTCGATGAGCTGCTGGATCTCACCGCTGCCGATCTCGTCGTCGGCGATGGGTCTGGCCGCCTGGCGCAGCACCGGGTGGCCGATCTGGAGGACGTCGCGGACGGCCATCAGCTCTCGAGCATCGGCGTGCGGACCCCACGCTCGGACGCGACGTCGATGGCCTCCTGGTAGCCGGCGTCGACGTGGCGGATCACGCCGGTGCCGGGGTCGTTGGTGAGCACCCGCTCGAGCTTCTCGGCGGCCAGCTCGCTGCCGTCGGCGACGCTCACCTGTCCGGCGTGGATCGAGCGGCCGATGCCGACACCGCCGCCGTGGTGGAGGCTGACCCAGGTCGCCCCCGAGCAGGTGTTGAGCAGCCCGTTGAGCAGCGGCCAGTCGGCGATGGCGTCGGAGCCGTCGAGCATGTCCTCGGTCTCGCGGTACGGCGAGGCGACCGAGCCGGAGTCGAGATGGTCACGGCCGATGACGATCGGCGCGGTCAGCTCGCCGGAGCGGACCATCTCGTTGAAGCGGAGCCCGAGCCGGTGCCGCTCGCCGTACCCGAGCCAGCAGATCCGAGCCGGCAGCCCCTGGAACGCCACCCGCTCGGCCGCCAACCGGATCCAGCGACCCAGGCCCTCGTCGTCGGGGAACTCGTCGAGCACGGCCCGGTCGGTGGCGGCGATGTCGGCCGGGTCCCCCGACAGGGCGACCCACCGGAACGGCCCCTTGCCCTCGCAGAACAGCGGTCGGATGTAGGCGGGGAGGAAGCCCGGGTAGGCGAAGGCCCGGTCGTAGCCACCCAGCTCGGCCTCGGCCCGCAAGCTGTTGCCGTAGTCGAACACCTCGGCACCGGCGTCGAGGAAGCCGACCATGGCCTCGACGTGGGTCGCCATGGCCGCCCGGGCCCGCCGCGTGTAGTCGGCCGGGTCCGACTGCGCCAGCTCGGCCGCCGCCTCGGGGGTCAGGTCGTTCGGTACGTAGCTCAACGGGTCGTGGGCCGACGTCTGGTCGGTCACGATGTCGGCCTCCACGCCGTCGGCGAGCAGGCGGGGCACCGCGTCGGCCGCGTTGGCGACGAGCCCGACCGAGAGGGCCCGGCGCTCGGCCTTGGCGTCGGCGCATCGCCGTACGGCGTCGTCGTAGTCGGTGGCGACCTCGTCGAGGTAGCGGTGGTCGACGCGCCGCCGGACCCGGTCGGCGTCGACGTCGATGCACAGCGCCACGCCGTCGTTCATGGTGATGGCGAGCGGTTGGGCGCCGCCCATGCCGCCGAGCCCGGCCGTCACGGTCAGCGTGCCGGCCAGCGAGCCGCCGAACCGCTTGCGGGCGATGGCGGCGAAGCACTCGTAGGTGCCCTGGAGGATCCCCTGTGTGCCGATGTAGATCCACGAGCCGGCCGTCATCTGGCCGTACATCGTCAGCCCGAGGTGCTCGAGCCGGCGGAACTCCTCCCAGTCGGCCCAGTCGGGGACCAGGTTCGAGTTGGCGATGAGCACCCGGGGCGCCCACTCGTGGGTGCGGAACACCCCGACCGGCTTGCCCGACTGGACGAGCATGGTCTCGTCGTCGGCCAGGGTGGTGAGCGTGCGGGTCATGGCGTGGAAGGCGTCCCACGAACGGGCCGCCCGCCCCGTCCCCCCGTAGACCACGAGATCGTCGGGCCGTTCGGCGACCTCGGGATCGAGGTTGTTGTGGAGCATCCGGTAGGCGGCTTCCTGCCCCCAGCCCCGGCAGGTCAGATCGGGGCCTCGTGGGGCTCGGACGACCGGTCGGGCTTCGCTCACCGAGTGCACCTCCCGTGGGGCCGGGCCCCGACGGTTAGATTCAACGGATGGGGTTCGTAGTCTGTCAGGCCGTGGTCGCCTCCACATGACGATCAGCCTCGACGGCCCCGGGGTCACGATCGCCGACGTGGTCGCCGTGGCCAGGCACGACGAGCCGGTCGAGCTCACCCCGGGTGCGATGGCGAGGATGGCGGAGGCCCGGGCCGTGGTCGAGCGGCTCGCCGAGGGGGCGCCGACCTACGGGGTGTCCACCGGCTTCGGGGCCATGGCCACCGTCGTCGTGCCACCCGAGCGGCGGGCCGCCCTCCAGGTTGCGCTGGTCCGCTCGCACGCCGCAGGGCTGGGCGAGCCGGTCGAACGGGAGGCCGTCCGCGCCATGATGTTCCTCCGGGCCCGCACGCTGGCGCTGGGCGCCAGCGGGTCGAGGCCGCTCGTCGCCGAGGCGCTGGTCGGCTTGCTGAACGCCGGGATCACCCCGGTCGTCCCCGAGCACGGCTCGCTGGGAGCCAGCGGCGACCTGGCACCCTTGGCCCACTGCGCGCTGGCCCTGGTCGGAGAGGGCACCGTCGAGCGCGGCGGGGTCGTCGGGCCCGCAGCCGAGGCGCTGGACGACGCCGGGGTCGAACCGATCACGCTGGCCGACAAGGAGGGGCTCTCGCTGACCAACGGCACCGACGGGATCCTCGGGATGCTGGCGCTGGCGTGCCACGACGCGGCGGCCTTGCTGACCCAGGCCGACGTCGTCGCCGCCCTCACCGTCGAGGGGCTGCTGGCCACCGACCGTCCGTTCGCCGCCGATCTCCAGGATCTGCGCCCCCATCCCGGCCAGGCGCAGAGCGCGGCGAACCTGCGCACGATGCTCGACGGTTCGCCCATCGTCGCCAGCCACCGGACCGACGACCCGCGCGTGCAGGACGCCTACTCGATCCGGTGCACGCCCCAGGTCCACGGCGCGGCACGCGACACCCTCGAGTTCGCCGCGACCACGGCCAGACGCGAGCTGGCCGCCGCCATCGACAACCCGATGGTGCTCCCCGACGGCCGGATCGAGTCGTGCGGGAACTTCCACGGCGCTCCGCTCGGGTTCGCGGCCGACTACCTCGCCATCGCCTTGTCCGAGGTCGGCGCCATCAGCGAGCGCCGCATGGACCGAGTGCTCGATCGCACCCGCTCACACGGGCTGCCGCCGTTCCTGGCCGACGACCCGGGCGTCGACAGCGGGCTGATGATCGGCCACTACACCGCAGCGGCCATGGCCGCCGAGAACCGGAGGCTCGCCGCGCCGGCCAGCGTCGACTCGTTGCCGACGTCGGGCATGCAGGAGGACCACGTCTCGATGGCGTGGGGAGCGGCCCGGAAGCTGCGGACGGTGCTCGGCAACGTCCGCCGGATCCTCGCCGTCGAGTACGCGGTGTCGGCGAGAGCCGTCGACCTGCGCGCCCCGCTGCGCCCCGCGGCTGGCACCGGGGCGGCGCTCGGCCTACTCCGCGAGCACGTGCCCGGACCGGGTCCCGACCGGCACCTGGCCCCGGAGTTGGCGGTCACCGAAGCCCTGCTCGCTGGTGGGCAGCTCGAGGCGGCGCTGGAAGCCGCCGGCCACCGGCTGGTCTGACGGCTGGGCGAGGAGCGCAGCCCTCAGCCCGGCTGCTTGACCACCCGCAGGTAGGGGAGCGGGGCCTCCCAGCCGTCCGGGTACTTCTCGGCGGCCTCCTCGTCGGTCACCGCCGGCACGATGATCACGTCGTCGCCCTGGTTCCAGTTGGCCGGCGTCGCCACCTGCTCCTTGGCGGTGAGCTGGCACGAGTCGAGCAGCCGCAGGATCTCGGCGAAGTTGCGACCGGTGGTCATGGGGTAGGTGAGGGTGGCCTTGATCCTCTTGTCGGGGCCGATGATGAAGACCGATCGGGCTGTCGCGTTGTCGGCGGCAGTGCGGCCCTCGGAGGTCTCGCCCGCGTCCTCGGGGAGCATGTCGTAGAGCTTGACGATCTCGAGGCTCGGGTCGCCGATCAGCGGATAGTTGACTGCATGACCCTGCGACGCCTCGATGTCCTTCGACCAGGCCTCGTGATCGCTGACCTCGTCGACGCTGATGCCGATCATCTTGCAGTTGCGTGCGGCGAAGTCGGCCTTGAGGCTCGCGGCCGCTCCCAGCTCGGTCGTGCACACCGGCGTGAAGTCCTTGGGATGGGAGAAGAGCAGCGCC
>JBFJYB010000006.1:0-18208 GCA_041622835.1 Acidimicrobiales bacterium
GGGTCGGGTCGGCCGTGGGGATGGGCCAGGCGCAGTGCTATCG
This sequence comes from Acidimicrobiales bacterium, assembly GCA_041622835.1. Lineage (GTDB taxonomy): Bacteria > Actinomycetota > Acidimicrobiia > Acidimicrobiales > JBFJYB01 > JBFJYB01. Next base: position 44 of record JBFJYB010000006.1, read on the forward strand.
TGACCGGGCCCTCGAGCGATTCCGGAGCCCCCATCGTCCAGCGGCCTAGGACGCTGCCCTTTCAAGGCGGTAACACGGGTTCGAATCCCGTTGGGGGTGCCAGTAACGACAACACCGGAGACCCAGACCGAGCCGAGTGCCTGCGGCACTCGGCGGACGAATGGCACTCTCCGCCGTCGGGAGCGACACGAGAGTGTCGCGAGCAGGCGGCAATAACACGGTCCTGTGGTGCAGTTTGGAGTGCACGCCGCCCTGTCAAGGCGGAGGTCGCGGGTTCAAATCCCGTCAGGACCGCGCCGACCGGCGTCACGAAGTGGGCGCTGGTCCCGGTCGGGTAGCTCAGTTGGCAGAGCGTCCGCCTGAAAAGCGGAAGGTCACCGGATCGACGCCGGTCCCGACCACACCATCACGAGCGCGTCAGCGGGAGGCCCACTCCGCCGGGTCGCGGCCGAGGGCGGTGAGCCGGCGCCGGATCTGGAGCGGGGGCTCGGGGGTGGCGCCGCCGCGGATGCGGGCCACCTGCTCGCCGTCCTCGTGCCACACGTGGCAGGTGTTCAGGTTCCCGGCGAACTGGCGCTGGCGGTCGTCGCTGCTCTCGGCGCCGCCCGGCTCGCCGGCCAGGCGACGACGGCGAACGTAGACCGACCACATCGACTGCACGACGGCGGGGGCCATGGCCTGGAGCAGGGCGGTGGTGTGGGTGCATCCACGGGGGCCGCCGAAGAGCTCACGGACCTTGTGGGTGAACCCGCGGGTGATCTCGAGGCCGACCAGGTTCTCGTAGTGCTCGGCGATAGCGGGGCAGGTCGTGTTGGGGTAGTCCTCGAACAGCACCGACGCGTCGGTGATCCGGAGACCGTCGAGCGTGACCCGCCACTCGACGACCATGTGGTGGATCGTCAGCGGGGCGGGATCGTCGGTGACGTACATGCCGGGCGGCTTCTCGTCGTGGACGGCGCCGCGCACGATCAGCTCGTCGTCGTCGGCGAGGTACACCTTGACCTCGTAGCTGCGGGTGTGCAGGAGCTCGAGGTCGCCGTCGGGCGGAAGCAGGGTGGGCATGGCGCCTTGCTAACCGGCCCGGCCCCTGACGCGCCAACCGCAGGCGCCGACCGGGCTCAGTGAATGCCGAGGATCGGGAGCAGGTCGGTGTGGTCGGCGATGACATGGTCGCCCTCCGGGTCGCCGTCGTCGCCCGGGTCGTCGACCACACCCGTGTACCGGACCGCGAGCATGCCCATCGCCCGCGCGCCGGCCACGTCGGTCCGACGCTTGTCGCCGACGTGGCAGGCCCGCGCCGGGTCGCCGACCCCCAGCCGGTCGAGGGCGTGCCGGAAGATCGCCGGGTCCGGCTTGTAGACGCCGACCTGGTCGGACCAGGCGAACGCGCCGAACGCGTCGACGATGCCCGCCTGGTCGAGGAAGCGGCACAGGATCGTGGACGGGACGAGGCTGACGTCGCAGACGATGGCCAGGCCGACACCCGCGTCGGAGAGGCGGCGCACCGCGGCGACCGCATCGGCTCGGGGTCGCACCGCGGCCTCGTCGTAGCTCCGCAGCCATGCGTCTCTCACCTCGTCGGCGAGATCGGCGTCGCCGACGTCGAGCGCCGTGAGCAGCCAGGCCAGCGCGTCCTCGAACCGGTACTGCTCGTTGTCCCGCCAGCTCTCGTCGAAGGTCCGGGCGATCTCCTCGAACAGCAGCTCCAAGTGGTCGACGTCGGTCGGCCGCCCCGCCGCGGAGAGCAGCCCGGCGATCGTCCCGGACCGGCTCGCGCGCAGCTGGCCGCGCGTCGCCTCGAACAGCGTGTCCCAGAAGTCGAAGGTGACCGCCTCGACCTCGCGGCGGCTCACCCGCGCACGACGCCGTCCTGACGGGCCGCCTCGGCGACCGCCGGCGCCACCCTCGACACCACGGAGCGGTCGAAGACCGAGGGCACCACCCAATCCGGCCGCAGTTCGTCCTCGGGCACCGACGCCGCGATCGCGGCGGCCGCGGCCAGCTTCATGTTCTCGGTGATGTCGGTGGCCCGGGCGTCGAGCGCACCCCGGAAGATCCCGGGGAACGCCAGCACGTTGTTGATCTGGTTCGGATAGTCGCTACGGCCGGTGGCCATCACCGCGGCCAGGCCGTCGGCGTCTTCGGGCCGGATCTCCGGGTCGGGGTTGGCCATGGCGAACACGATGGGATCCCGGGCCATCTTGCGGAGGTCGGCCGGCGCGAGCACGCCGGGCGCGCTGACGCCGACGAAGACGTCGGCTCCCTCCATCACGTCGGTCAGCGAACCCTCGCGGCGATCCCGGTTGGTGTTCTCCGCGAACCACTGCTTGGCCACGTTCAGGTCGTCGCGGCCCTCGAAGATGGCACCGGTGCGGTCGACGCCGACCACCTCGGCCACACCCGCGTTGAGGAGGATCTTGCCGATGGCGACACCGGCGGCACCGACCCCGGAGATCACGACCCGCAGGTCGGCCATCGCCTTGTCGACGAGCTTCAGCGAGTTCCGGAGCGCGGCCAGCGCCACCACTGCGGTTCCGTGCTGGTCGTCGTGGAAGACCGGTATCCGCATCTCGGCCTTCAGCCGCTCCTCGATCTCGAAGGCGGCCGGGGCGGCGATGTCCTCGAGGTTGATGCCACCGAAGGTCGGCTCCAGTCGCTTGACCGCTTCGATCAGCTCTTCGGCGTCGGCCACCTCGAGGCAGACCGGGAAGGCGTCGACCCCGCCGAACTCCTTGAACAGCAGCGCCTTGCCCTCCATGACCGGCATGGCCGCGGCCGGGCCGATGTCCCCGAGACCGAGCACCGCGGTGCCGTCGGTGACGATGGCGACGGTGTTCTTGCGCACCGTGTACTCGTGCGAGAGCTCAGGGCGGTCGTGGATGGCCATGCACACCCGAGCCACGCCGGGCGTGTAGGCCATCGAGAGATCCTCACGGTCGTTCACCGGACACAACGCCAGCACCTCGATCTTGCCGCTCTCGTGCATCCGGAAGGTCCGATCCCACCAGTCGAGCAGCTCGACGCCCTCGCACACCTTCACCGCATCGACGACCTCGAGCTGGTGGGCCTCGTTGCGGCAATGAACCACGAGCTCCCGGTCGACCGACCGGCCCCTCGCGTCGAACCCGTCGGCTGCGCCGATGTTGCCGCCCGCGTCCCCGATCGCGACGCACAGCCGGCCGAGGACACCCGGCACGTTGTGCAGACGCACCTTCAGGGTGATCGAGAACGCAGCAGTGGGCAGGACCTGAGCAGCAGCCATGCCCTGACGCTAGTGCGGGGGGCATCGGGGAACGACACCCCGGAGCCGCCGGGATCAGACGTAGCGGATGCGGTCGCGGCCGGCTTCGATCCAACCGAGCGGCCAGGCCCGATGGCCACGCTCGGCGGCACAGGCGATGGCGTCGGCGGCGGAGCCCGGAGCGACCACGACCGTCATCGCCACGCCGAGGTTGAAGACCCGGTCCATCTCGTCGTCGGCCACGCTGCCGATCTGCTGGAGCTCACCGAAGACGGGAGGCGGCAGCCACGTGGCGCGATCGACCACCGCGGTCAGCCCGTCCGGAAGCGAACGGGGGACGTTGCCCGGCATGCCGCCGCCGGTGATGTGGGCCACCGCCCGAACGTCGGCTGCGTCCCGCATCGCCAGCACCGTGGGGTTGTAGATGACCGACGGCACCAGCAGCTCCTCGGCCACGGAGTGCCCAGCTCCCGCGAAGGCCGGCTCGTCGAGGTTGCGGCCGGCGACGTCGAGATAGAGGCGGCGCGCGAGGGAGTAGCCGTTCGAGCGCAGGCCGGGCGACTCCAGGCCGACGACCACGTCGCCGGGCTCGACACGCGACCCGTCGATCATCCGGTTGCGCTCGACGACGCCCAACGCGAACCCGACCAGGTCGAACTCGCCTTCGGCCATGGCGCCCGGGTGCTCGGCCATCTCACCCCCGACCAGCGCGCACCCCGCCTCGCGACAGCCGGTGGCCACGCCCGAGACGAGCGCCGCGGCCATCTCGGGGTCGAGCGAGCCGACCGAGAGGTAGTCGAGGAACAGGAGCGGTTCGGCACCGACGCAGGCGAGGTCGTCGACGCACATGGCGACCAGGTCGATCCCGATGGTGTCGTAGCGGCCGGTGGCGGCGGCGACCGCAGCCTTGGTGCCCACCCCGTCGGTCGCCGACACGAGGACGGGGTGGTCGTAGCCGTGGTCGGAGAAGTCGAAGAGCCCGCCGAACCCGCCGATGCCACCGAGCACCTCGGGACGCGACGTCGACGCCACGATGTCGCGGATCCGCCGGACCGCCTCGTCGCCGGCGGCGATGTCGACGCCCGCACCTCGATAGGTCTCGCCCGTCATGGCCGACGGAACGACCGGCGAGCCTGGTCGGCCGGCAGCTCGTCACCATCGGATCCCAGCCGCATCTGGTCCCACCGGGTGGTGGGCGCCGGCTCGGCATCGAGCACCGCCGCACCCAGCTCGACCGGCACGGGAACGGGGTACTCGCCGGTCAGGCAGGCGTCGCAGAACCCGGCACCGGTGGCGCCCACCGCCTCGACGAGCCGGTCGAGGGTGAGGTAGGCGAGCGAGTCGACGTCGAGGTACTCACGGATCTCGTCGACGGTGAGGTTGGCGGCGAGCAGCTCGGCGCGGGTCCCGGTGTCCATGCCGTAGAAGCACGGCCAGCGGTACGGCGGCGACGACACGCGGAGGTGCACCTCGGACGCGCCCGCCTCGCGCAACATCCGAACCATCGCGCGCGTGGTCGTGCCCCGCACGATCGAGTCGTCGACCACCAGGAGCCGCTGGCCCTCGATGTTGTCCTGCAACGGGTTCAGCTTCATCCTGACCCCGAGCGCGCGCAGCTCCTGGGTCGGGGCGATGAAGGTACGGCCGATGTAGCGGTTCTTGACCAGGCCGTGCCCGAACGAGATGCCGGAGGCTCGGGCGTAGCCCTCGGCGGCCGGCACGCCCGACTCGGGCACGCCCATCACCAGGTCGGCCGTCGCCGGCGCCTGCTCGGCCAGCAGCTCGCCCATGCGAACCCTCGAGCGGTGCACGCTGCGCCCGTAGAGCACGGTGTCGGGTCGGGCGAAGTACACGAACTCGAACAGGCAGAGCCGGGGGTCGATGGTGTCGGGCGGGAACGGTCGGCTCGAACGCACGCCGGAGGCGTCGACGACCACCATCTCCCCCGGCTCGATCTCGCGGACGAAGGCGGCACCGAGCACGTCGAGGGCCGGGCTCTCGGACGCGAGCACCCAGCCCGCATCCAGCCGCCCGAGACACAGCGGCCGGAAGCCGGACGGGTCGCGGACACCGATCACGCGGCCCTCGTCGGCCAGCACGAACGAGAAGGCGCCCCGGAGCCGGGGCAGCACCCGCTCGAGCGCCCGCTCGAGGTGCCGGTCGTCGCTGCGGTCGGCGCCGTCGAGCGTGCGCAGCTCGTGGGCGAGCAGCTCGGCGACCACGTCGCTGTCACTGCCGACCGTGCCGGCCAGGACGCCGGCCTCGGCGGCCAGCTCGGCGGTGTTCACCAGGTTGCCGTTGTGACCGAGCGCGAACTCGCTGGCACCGACACCCCGGTAGACGGGCTGGGCGTTCTGCCACGAGCTGGAGCCGGTGGTGGAGTACCGGGCCTGCCCGATCCCCAGGTGACCCGAGAGGGCGGCGAGCGTGCGGTCGTCGAAGACCGTCGCGACCAGGCCCATGTCCCTCACCACCGTGAGGGTCTGGCCGTCGCTGACCGCCATGCCGGCCGACTCCTGGCCCCGATGCTGGAGCGCGTACAACGCCAGGTAGAGCAGGTGAGAGACCGGTTGGCCGGGGGCGTACACGCCGACCACCCCGCACGCTTCCCGGGGCGAGTCGTCGACGGCGTCGTGATCGACGGGCTCCTCGGCGGGCACTCCGATCACCCGATCATCCTCTCATGTCGACCCCGGTCGCTCGTCAACCCTGGGCCGTCCCGGAGCCGAGCGCCTCGGGAAGCGGGTCGCGCCAGGCCGCCCCGAGCTGGTCGAGCCCCACGTCCAACAGGCCCTTCACCCGTAGTCGAATGCCGGTCGCCAAGCCGATGCGGGCCACGGGCACGCCGGCGTCGGCGGCGATCTGTTCGACGTGGGGGACCAGATCGGCGGCCACCGCGGCGACGACCCGTGACGGCGCCTCGGAGAACAGCGCCGCGGGGCTGTCGATGCGGGCGACGGACGCGCCGATTCCGGCGGCAACCGCCATCTCGGACAGGGTCACGCCCAGTCCGCCGGTGGAGACGTCGTGCACCGCGCCGAGCTCGCCGTCGCCGACGAGGCGGCGGACGAGGTCGGCCACCCGACGATGGGCGGCCAGATCGAGGTCGGGGAGCCGGTGGCCCCGGTGACCTCGCTCGTGGGCCCAGCGCGAGCCGCCGAGGTCGTCGGCGGCGGGACCGAAGAGGAGCAGGCGGTCGCCGTCGGCCCAGCTCAGACCGGGCGGGACCGCGTCGAGCCGGTCGACGACGCCCAACATCCCGACGATCGGCGTCGGGTCGATGTCGCGGCTGCGGGACTCGTTGTAGAGGCTGACGTTCCCGCCGACGACCGGGACGCCGAAGGCCAGGCAGGCCTCGCTCATGCCATCGATCGCCTCGGACAGCTGCCACATCACCTCGGGGTGCTCGGGGTTGCCGAAGTTGAGGCAGTTGACCAGCGCCAGCGGCCTGGCCCCGACGCACGCCAGGTTCAGCAGCGACTCGGCGACCACCATTGCGGTGCCATGGCGGGGATCGACCGCACACGCCCGGTGGTTGCCGTCGGTGGTGAGCGCCAGGGCCTGGCCGGTGTCGGCGCCGGTCGTCGGGTGCTTCAAGCGGAGCACTGCGGCGTCGCCGCCCGGACCGACCACGGTGTTCAGGAACAGCTGGTGGTCGTACTGGCTCCACACCCACGAGCTGTCGGCCAGCAGACCCAGCAGGTCGGCGCCGGGATCGTCGCAGGCAGGCGGCGGAGTGTCGGGTCGGGCCACCGGGGCGGCCAGCGGACGGCGGTAGAGGGGGGCGTCCTCGTGGAGCGTCCGGGCCGGCACGTCGGCCAGCACGTCGCCTCCGAACCCGTCGAGGACCCGCAGCGCGCCACCGTCGGTCACGCGCCCGACGACGGCGGCCTCGATCTCCCAGCGCCCGCACAGATCGAGGACGCGGTCGAGGTCGTCGGGCTCGATGATGGCGAGCATCCGCTCCTGCGACTCGCTGGTCATGACCTCGAACGGCTCGAGGTCGGGCTCACGGCAGGGCACCGCGGTCACGTCGACGTCCATGCCCACTCCGCCTCGCGACGCCGTCTCGCTGGTCGCGCAGGTCAGCCCGGCGCCGCCGAGGTCCTGGATGCCGACGACCAGGCCCTCGTCTAGCAGCTCCAGACAGGCCTCGATCAGCCTCTTCTCCTCGAAGGGATCACCGACCTGGACGCTGGGCCGCTTGGCTGCGTCGGTCTCGTCGTCGGAGAACCCGGCCGACGCCAGGACGCTGACACCACCGATGCCGTCCCGCCCGGTCCGCGAGCCGAGCAGGATCCCCAGGTTGCCCACGCCCGAGGCCCGCCCGAGCACCAGCCGCTCGACGGGGAGGATCCCGAGGCACAGCACGTTCACCAGCGGGTTCTCGGCATAGGTCTCGTCGAACACCGTCTCGCCGCCGACGGTCGGCACGCCGACGGAGTTCCCGTAGCCGGATATCCCGCTGACGACGCCCTCCGCGATCCAGCGGCTCCGGGCGTCGTCGAGCGGGCCGAACCGGAGCGGGTCCATGAGCGCGATCGGCCGGGCGCCCATGGTGAAGACGTCTCGCAGGATCCCGCCGACACCGGTCGCGGCACCCTGGGCCGGCTCGATGGCCGAGGGGTGGTTGTGGCTCTCGATCCGGATGGCGGCGGCGATGCCGCCACCGACGTCGACCACACCTGCGTTCTCTCCCGGGCCCACCAGGACATGAGCGCCCTCGGTGGGGAGTCGCCCGAGATGCGCTCGCGACGACTTGTACGAGCAGTGCTCGGACCACATCACCGAGTACATGGCCAGCTCGAGGTGGTTCGGGCTCCGGCCCAGCAGCCGCTCGATCTCGGCCGCCTCGTCGTCGGTCAGGCCCAGCGCGCGGTGGACCGGCGGGTGAGCGATCGGCGTCTCGCCAGAGCCTGGGTCGACCATCGCGGTGGACGCTAGTCCCTCGGAACCCAGCCGCCGCGCCACTCGGCGCCCCGAATGCGCCGCCCGAAATAAATCGTGTCCGCCCGAGTTGAAATCGCGGCAATCGTGACCCACAATGGCACCCATGAGCAAACAAACACCCGCAAAGAAGCGCGGGCCTGGTGCTCTCTCAGCTGAACACAAGGCGGCGCTCGCTGAGGGGCGCACGCAGGGCCGGGCGGTCAGAAACTACCTCGAAGCACTCGAGGCTCACAGACCGAAACGGGGTCGGCGTCGAACGCCCGATTCGATCCGCAAGCGTCTCGGTCGGATCGAGGACGAGCTTGCCGGAGCGGACCCGGTCAAGCGGCTTCAACTCGTTCAGGAGCGTATGGACCTCGAGTCGGAGCTGTCGTCGAGCGAGAAGCCCGTCGACCTGAGCGCCCTCGAGCGCGAGTTCAAGAAGGCGGCCAAGGCGTACAGCGAGCGCAAGGGGATCTCGTACTCCGCATGGCGCGAGCTCGGCGTGCCCCCGTCGGTCCTGGCATCGGCGGGAATCACCCGCTCCGCCAAGTCCTGATCGGCGCCGAGCTGGTGGAACCGGCCCGATAGAACCGGTTCCATCCACAACCTCCTAGGCGGCCGCGGCGACGGCCTGCTGCAACAGGCTCTCGAGGAGAACTGCGCCGTCGGTGCTTCCGAGCAGTCGGTGACATGCGCGCTCGGGGTGCGGCATCAGCCCGACGACATTGCCGGTTTCATTGCAGATCCCGGCGATATCGGCTCGCGATCCATTGGGGTTGTCGAGGTAGGTCACGACGATCTGGTCGCGGTCGATCAGCTGGCGCAGCGCTTCGTCGGAACACGTGTAGTTGCCCTCGAAGTGATTGATGGGCACACTCAGCTCCTGGCCGACCGACGCGTTGGCGGTGAGCACCGACCGGGTGGAGGCGACGCGCAGGCGAGTCGGCTGGCACAGAAACTTGAGACCTCGATTCTTCTGGAGCGCTCCGGGGAGGAGACCGGCCTCGGTGAGCACCTGGAACCCGTTGCAGATCCCGACGACCGGGCCGCCGGCGGCGGCGAAACCGGAGACGGCGGCCATGATCGGCGAGAACCGCGCGATGGCCCCCGGGCGCAGGTAATCGCCGTGTGCGAAGCCGCCGGGCACGACGACGGCGTCGACGTCACCCAACGTCGCCGCTCCGTGCCACAGGACGCGTGCCGACCCGCCGAGCCCGGAGATGACCTCGACCACGTCGAGCTCGCAGTTCGTGCCGGGGAACCGGATCACCCCGACAGTGGCGCTCAGGACGGCTCCAGCGTCACGAGCGCGTCCTCGATGACCGGGTTGGTGAGGAACCGCCGACACATGTCCTCGACCTGGGATCGGGCCGAGGCCTCGTCGGCCGCCTCCACCTCGAACCGGACCGCCTTCCCCACCCGTACCCCCGAGACCCCGTCGAAACCGAGCGTGGGGAGGGAGCGTTCGATGGTGGCTCCCTGTGGATCGGCGACACCGGCCCGCAGCTGAACCTCGACCAGGACCGTGTACGACATGGCGCTCACTCTCTCACAGGCTCCGGGCCACCCGGCGCACCGTCGCTCACCCGCCGACGCCCGGCCAGTCGGCGAAACGGCGCCCGGTGATGCGCTCGTAGGCCTCGACGTAGCGGGCCGCGCTGGCGTCGACGACCGATGAGGGCAGCGGCGGGGGCGGGGGACGTTTGTCCCAGTCGAGGCGGTCGAGGTAGTCGCGCACCGGCTGCTTGTCGAACGACGGCGGGGTCGAGCCCGGCTCCCAGTCGTCGGCGGGCCAGAAGCGGGACGAGTCAGGGGTGAGGACCTCGTCGGCGAGCACCAGCTCCCCGTCGACCAACCCCAGCTCGAACTTGGTGTCGGCGATGATGATGCCCCGGTCGGCTGCGAGCGCCGCCCCCCGCGTGTAGAGCTCCAGCGACACGGATCGGGCCCGGTCGGCCAGCTCGGTGCCGATGAGATCGGCCGCCTGCTCGAACGAGATGTTCTCGTCGTGGCCCTCGTCGGCCTTGGTCGACGGGGTGAACACCGGCTCGGGTAGACGAGCCGACTCGAGCAGGCCGGCGGGCAGCACGGTGCCGTGCATGGTCCCGGAGGCGCGGTACTCCTTCCACGCCGAGCCGGTGACGTAGCCGCGCACGATGCACTCGACCGGCAGCATCTCGGCCCGACGACACAGCATCGCCCGACCGGCGATCTCGGGGCGTCGGGCGGCCTCGGGGAGGTCGGCCAGATCGGTGCTGATCAGGTGGCCGGCGACCACGTCGGCCAGCTCGGCGAACCAGAACGCCGACATGGCGGTGAGTACCCGGCCCTTGTCGGGGATCGGCTCGGCCATGACCACGTCGAAGGCCGAGATCCGATCGGAGGTGACCATCAGGAGCCGGTCGTCGCCGGCGTCGTAGATGTCGCGGACCTTTCCCGAGTAGAGGTGCGGGAGGTCGAGGGCCGGGTCGCTCACAGGATCGCCTCGGGCTCGTAGGCGGCGGCCTCCGGGTGGGCGGCCAGGACCAACTCGACCCGCGCCACCAGGTCGGCGACCTGGACCGCCGCGGTCCCGCTCAGCTCGAGGGGGTGCGCCAGGGCCGACTCGAGGTCGGCCGCCGACACCGACAGCCGGCCGTCGGACGCAACCCGGGCGATGAGGTCGTTGCCGCTGCGCCCGTGGGCTCGCTGCTCGCTGGCCACTGCGATCGCGTGGTCGCGGATCACCTCGTGGGCGAGCTCGCGGCCGGCTCCGGCCTTGACCGCGGCCACGAGGAGCTTGCTGGTGGCGAGGAAGGGGAGATAGCGCCCCAGCTCCCGCTCGATCATCGCCGGGTACACCTCGAGCTCGTCGAGCACCGTCAGGAACGTCTCGTACAACCCGTCGGTGGCGAAGCACGCGTCGGGCAGCACGACCCGGCGCACCACCGAGCAGCTCACGTCGCCCTCGCCCCACTGCGTCCCGGCCAGCTCGGCCGCCATCGTCAGATGGCCGCGGAGCACCGCAGCCAGGCCGTTGACGCGCTCGCAGCTCCGGGTGTTCATCTTGTGGGGCATGGCCGACGAACCGACCTGCCCGGCCTGGAACCCCTCGGTCAGCAGCTCGTGGCCGGCCATGAGCCGCAGCGACGTCGCCAGGCTCGCGGGCCCGGCCGCCGCCTGCACCAGTGCAGCGACCACATCGAGATCGAGCGACCTGGGGTACACCTGGCCGACCGACCCGAGGACGGCATCGAAGCCGAGGTGGGCGGCCACCCTGCGCTCGAGCTCGGCGACCCGCTCGGCGTCGCCGTCGAAGAGGTCGAGCAGATCCTGTTGGGTCCCCACCGGGCCCTTCACCCCCCGCAGCGGGTAGCGCTCGAGCAGCTCGCCGACTCGCAGGAACGCCTGCCACAGCTCCTCGCCGGCGTTGGCGAAGCGCTTGCCCAGCGTGGTCACCTGGGCCGCGACGTTGTGGGTGCGCCCGACCATGGGCACCGCGGCGAGCTCGACGGCGTGACCGGCCAGCCGGCCCAGGGCGGCGACCATCCGATCGCGCACCAGCTCGACCGCCGAGCGGAGCTGGAGCTGCTCGACGTTCTCGGTCAGGTCGCGCGAGGTCATCCCCTTGTGGATGTGCTGGGTGCCGGCCAGCGCGCAGAACTCGTCGATCCGGGCCTTGACGTCGTGGCGCGTCTCGCGCTCGCGCTCAGCGATCGATGCCAGGTCGACCTGGTCGGCGACCGCCTCGTAGGCCTCGACCACCCCGTGGGGAACGTCGACGCCGAGGTCGCGCTGGCCGCGCAGCACGGCGATCCACAGGCGACGCTCGAGCACGACCTTGCGGGCCGGCGACCAGATCTCGGCCATGGCCGGGCTGGCGTACCGGGCGGCGAGCACGTTGGGGACCTCAGCCACCGGCCATCTCCCTGCGATGCTCGGCCAGCGCCTCGGCCAAAACGTCGTCGGTGAGGGCCAGCATCTGCACCACCAGCAGCGCCGCGTTCAGGGCCCCGTCGATGGCGACGGTCGCCACCGGGACGCCCTTGGGCATCTGAACGGTGGCCAAGAGGGCGTCCTGACCGTTCAGAGCGCCTCCCGAGAGCGGGACACCCACCACCGGCAGGGTGGTGTGGGCCGCGACCGCGCCGGCCAGGTGGGCGGCCATGCCGGCCCCGCAGATCATGGCCACGTAGCCCTTCTCGCGCGCCGATGTCGCCAGCTCCACGACTGCGGCCGGGTTGCGGTGCGCCGACAGGACGCGCCAATCGACCTCGATGCCGAACCGCTCGAGCGTCTCGCGGGCGGGGGCCATCTTGGCCTCGTCGCTGGTGGAGCCCATCAGTACCGCGACCTTCACATTCCCTCCCCGGGGATCGGTTCGCCGGCGGCCTGCTCGGCGATGTCCGAGCGAACGTACATGCCCGGCCAGCTGATCTGGTCGATCGCGGCGTAGGCGCGGGCCCGGGCGTCGGCGAGGGTATCGCCGCGCGCGGTGACCGACAGCACCCGCCCACCCGCGGTCACCAGCTCGCCAGCCCCGTCGCTGGCGACACCGGCCCAGAACACCGTCACGTGATCGTGGGCCATGGCGGCGGCGACGCCCTCGATGCGGTCGCCGAGGCGGGGCGCCGACGGGTAGCCCTCCGTGGCGGCGACCACGGTGACCCACCATCCGGCGGTCCCGACGTGATCCGGGACCCGACCGTCGGCCGCGCCGGCCAGGAGGTCGACCAGGTTGGTGGTGAGCTGCGGCAGGACGACCTGGGCCTCGGGATCGCCGAAGCGGACGTTGTACTCGAGCACCTTCGGACCGTCGGGGGTCAGCATCAGGCCGGCGTACAGGACGCCGCGGTAGTCGATGCCGCGCGCCCGCAGCGCCGCCAGCGTCGGCTCGACGCATCCGTGCATGACCAGGTTGACGACGTCGGGTCCGGCGACCGGGACCGGTGAGTAGGCGCCCATGCCGCCGGTGTTCGGGCCGGTATCGCCGGACCCGAGCCGCTTGAAGTCCTGAGCCGGCGGCAGCGGCACGGCTCGGATCCCGTCGCACACGGCCAGGACCGACAGCTCCGGGCCGGTCAGACCCTCCTCGATGACGACGGTGCGGCCGGCCTCGCCGAAGGCGGCACCGGACAGGTAGTCACGGACCGCCGACTCGGCGTCGCGCCGCGACTCGGTCACGATCACGCCCTTGCCGCCGGCCAGGCCGTCGGTCTTGACGACGAACAGGTCGCCCATCGTGTCGAGGAAGCGCGAGGCCGCGGCCACGTCGGTGAACACGCCGTACCGCGCGGTGGGCACCCGGGCTTCGTCGAGCAGGTGCTTCATCCACGCCTTCGATCCCTCGAGCTGCGCGCCGGCTGCGCCGGGCCCGAAGACGCGCCGACCCTGCGATCGCAGCCGGTCGGCGAGCCCGTCGACGAGCGGTGCTTCGGGACCGATCACGAACAGGTCGGCGTCGAGCTCCTCGGGCGGGGCCGGCGTCGACCCGGGAATACCGGGATTGCCCGGGGTGACCAGCACCTCGGCGTTGCGCCCCAGCACCTCGGCCAGCGCATGCTCGCGCCCGCCCGATCCGACGACGACGACCGTGGGCGAGCTCACGCCGCGAAGTGTAGGAACTGCCGCCGGCCCGGCCCGACGCCGACCAGGGCGATGGGGACGCCGATCTGCGTCTCGAGGAAGTCGAGGTAGGCGACGGCCTCGGGCGGAAGCTCCCCGCGGTCGGTCACCGCCGACAGGTCGGTCATCCATCCCGGGAGCGTCTCGTAGACCGGCGTGGCCCGGTGCAGCGCCGACTGGTGGTACGGCATCTTCGTCGTCCGCTGACCGTCGACGTCGTAGGCCACGCACACCTTCAGCTCGTCGAGCTGGTCGAGGATGTCGAGCTTGGTGACCGCCACTTCCGACAGCGAGTTCAACCGGGCGGCATGGCGGGCCATGACGGCGTCGAACCATCCGGTGCGGCGACGGCGCTTGGTGTTGGTGCCGTACTCGTGGCCGGCCTCGACGAGATGATCGCCGACCTCGTCGAACAGCTCGGTCGGGAACGGTCCCGACCCGACCCGGGTGAGGTAGGCCTTGGCGATCCCGACCACCCGACCGATGTCGCGGGGCCCGATGCCGGCACCCACGCACGCGCCGCCGGCCACCGGGTTGGACGAGGTCACGAACGGGTAGGTGCCGTGATCGAGGTCGAGGAAGGTCGCTTGCGCCCCCTCGAACAGGACGTGCTGACCGGCGTCGAGGGCATCGTGGACGAGTCCCACGGTGTCGGCGATGTAGGGAGCCATCCGGGCGGCGCACTCACCGAGATACAGCTCGGAGATGGCCTCCGCGTCGGGCGGCAGCCGGTTGTAGACCTTGGCCAGCAGCGGGCCGGTCTGGTGCAGGACGACGTCGAGCTTCTGGCGGAAGATCTTCGGGTCGAGCAGATCCTGGACGCGCAGGCCGACGCGGGCCGACTTGTCGGCGTAGGCAGGGCCGATGCCCCGCTTGGTCGTGCCGAGCTTGGCCTTGCCGAGGTGGCGCTCGAACACGATGTCGAGCTCGCGATGGTACGGCAGGATCAGATGGGCATTGCCGCTGACCCGGATGCGGCTGCAGTCGACCCCCTTGGCCTCCAGCGCGGCGATCTCGGCGAGCAGGACGACCGGGTCGACGACGACGCCGTTGCCGATGACCGGCACGATGTGGTCGTACAAGACCCCGCTGGGCACGAGCTGGAGGGCGAAGCTCTCACCGTCGACGACGATGGTGTGGCCGGCGTTGTGGCCACCCTGGTAGCGGACGACCATCGCCATCTCCTTGGCGAAGAGGTCGGTGAACTTGCCCTTGCCCTCGTCGCCCCACTGGGTGCCGACGACAACGGTCGCAGGCACGCGGATCTCCTTCGGAAGCCGGCTGGTACGAGCCGAAGCCTAGTGCGGGCGCCGAGACGGGCCGAACCGGAGAACACACGGGGCGGAGGCCGTAGCCTCCGCCCCGGAGTCCTTCGAGCCCGCTGGGTGGTTGCCGATCAGGCGGGAACCAGCTCGTACTCCCGGCGGCGTACCAGGGCCATCACCAGCCCACCGAGGATCATCAGCCAGCCGGCCGTGCGGGCCAGGTCGCCGCTGTCGCTGCCCGTCCGGGCCAGGGTCTCACCCTTGACCTCGGGCTCACAGTCGCGATCGATCTTGGCCCCGGCCACCTTGGTGTCCCCGCTGAAGACCCCGATGTCGGCGACCTCGCCCTCCTCCATCGGCACCAGCGCGGTGAACGTCCCGTTGTCGGGCACCTCGAACACGCCGATGGCGACGTCGTTCTTGGTGACGGTGATCGTGGCCGGGCTGTCGCTCGAGTTGCTCAGCGTCACGGCGATGCCGCCGGTGGCGCACTCGACCTGGAAGCCCAGCACGTTCTGCGGGTCGTAGTGGCTCGGGTCCTCGTCGGTCGGGCACTCGAGCAACGAGCCGTCGAGCTTGGTCGCCGGATCGCCGTTCTCGTCGACGGGACAGCCGACGGTGTCGGCCACGTTGCCGTAGAGAGAGCTGCCGGCGATGCCGGTCAGCTCGCAGGTGGCCGACTCGCCCACCACCAGGGCGGGGATGATGCACACGAAGCCCTCGATGTCGTCGTTGACCTCGACGTCGACCAGATCGGTCTCACCGGTGTTGGTCACGATGTAGGTCCAGACCACCTCGGTCTGGGTGATCACCGTGACCGCCTCCTCGGCGAGGTCGGCCTGGACGCCGTTGGTGAGCTTCTCGACGTCGATGTCGGCCACGGGCTCCACGCAACGCCGGGTGATGCTCTCGTCGAGCAGCAGCACACCGCCCGACTCGACCCGCAGCTCGATGGTCTGCCCTTCGGCGATCCCGAAGGTCAGCACCTCGCTGGAGTTGCCGGCCACCTCGACCAGGTCCCGGGTGGCCCCGACCTGGACGACCGACACCTCGAAGATCGCCGGGGCGTCGCCGTCGTTGGTGAGCGTGAGGTCGACCGTGGTGGCCGGGCACTCGAGCACCGACACCGACGCCGACGGCACCGGCTCGTCGCACTCGACGACGAGCGGCGATCCCACGACCATCACCGGGACGCCGTCGGCTTCCGCGGTGGCGGTGTAGGCGCCGTCGGGCAGGTCGGCGAGGTCGATGGTGCGCTCCTCGCCGAGGGCCACGTCGGCTTCCTCGCCCGAGGCGCTGAACCCGTTGTCGCCGCTGACGGTCCACGTGAAGGACCCGATGGCGGCCTGGCCGGTGTTCGACAGCGTGAGGACGGCGGCACCGTCCATGTCCACGCACTCGCCGGTCAGCTCCGCGATCGGCGCCTGCTCGTCGCAGGTCAGCACGAACGGCGAGCCAGCAACCGGCACCGAGACCTCGTCGGCGCTGGCGGTGGCGGTGTAGACCCCGTCGTCGAGCATGGTGAGCGTGATCGTCCTCACGTCGCCGGTGGCCACGTCGGCCTCGACCCCGGCATCGGAGAACCCGTTGTCGCCGGTGACCGTCCAGGCGAAGATCGCGATCGTCGCGTCACCGGAGTTCTCCAGCGTCAGCACGGCCTGCCCGTCCTCGGCGATGCACTCGCCTCTGATCAGAGCCAGCGGCTCCTGGAGGTCGCACTCGACGACCACCGGCGAGCCGGTCACGTCGACCGCCGTGCCGTCGGCGTCGGCAGTGGCCGAGTAGGTGCCGTCGGGTAGGTCGGTGAGGAGGATGGTGCGGACCTCGCCCTGGGCGACGCCGGACTCGACGCCCGAGTCGCTGAACCCGTTGTCACCGGTCACCGACCAGCTGAACGAGGCGATGGTCGCGTCACCGGTGTTCGACAGCGTCAGCGTCGCTACCCCGTCCTGGGCGATGCACTCGCCCTCGATAGACGCGGCCGGCTCCGGGAAGTCGCACGCGATCACCACCGGCGATCCCGACACCGTCACCGGATCGCCGTCGGCGCTGGCAGTGGCGGAGTAGGTCCCGTCGGCCAGGCCCGACAGCGTGACGGTGCGGCTGTCGCCCTTGGCCACGGCGGACTCGACGCCCGAGTCGCTGAACCCGTTGTCACCGGTCACCGACCAGCTGAACGAGGCGATGGTCTGGTCGCCGCTGTTGGACAGCGTCAGCACCGCCTCGCCGTCCTGCGCGATGCACTCGCCGACGATCGACGCCGAGGGCTCGGGGAAGTCGCAGGCCAGTACGACCGGCGAACCGGACACGGCCACCGGGACGCCGTCGGCGCTGGCAGTGGCGGAGTAGGTCCCGTCGGCCAGACCCGACAGCGTGACGGTCCGGACGTCGCCCTTGGCCACGGCGGACTCGACGCCCGAGTCGCTGAACCCGTTGTCACCGGTCACCGACCAGCTGAACGAGGCGATGGTTGCGTCACCGGTGTTGGACAGCGTCAGCACCGCTTGACCGTCCTGGGCGATGCACTCGCCGACGATCGATGCTGACGGCTCGGGGAAGTCGCAGGTGATGACGACCGGAGAGCCGGTCACCGTCACCGGGACGCCGTCGGCCACCGCCGACGCCGAGTAGGTCCCGTCGGCGAGACCCGAGAGGGTGATGGTGCGCACGTCACCGGTGCCGACGCCGGACTCGACGCCCGAGTCGCTGAAGCCGTTGTCACCGGTGACCGACCACGTGAAGGTGGCGATCGCCTTGTCACCCGTGTTCGACAGGGTGAGCACTGCTTGACCGTCCTGCGCGATGCACTCGCCGGCGATCGACGCGGTCGGCTCCTGGAGGTCGCAGGTCAACACGACCGGCGACCCGCTCACCGGCACCGCGTCACCGTCGGCGGTCGCGGTCGCCGAGTAGGTGCCGTCGGGTAGGCCGGGCAAGGTGATCGTGCGGGGCGTGCTGGACGTGACGCCGGTCTCGACGCCGGAGTCGCTGAAGCCGTTGTCGCCGGTGACCGTCCAGGCGAACGATGCCACGGGCGGACCGGAGTTCGACAGCGACAGGGTCAGCTCGCCGTCCTGGACCACGCACTGCCCGACGATCGACGCGGCCGGTGAGCTGCTGCAC
>JBFJYB010000007.1:0-17977 GCA_041622835.1 Acidimicrobiales bacterium
ACCCGCACCACCTCGTCGAACTCCTCCTCGGTCATGTTGAACAGCATCCGCTCGCGGAGGATCCCGGCCACGCACACCACGCCGTCGATCGACCCCCAGGCGTCGACCGCCGCCTGTACGACCGCCTCGCCTCCCGCCATGGTTCCGACGTCGCTGGCGACGGCCACGGCCCGGCCACCGGCCGCGTCGATCTCGGCGACCACGGCGTCGGCGACGTCGCTCGACGGGTCGGAGCCGTCGAGGGTCACGCCGTAGTCGGCGACCACGACGCCGGCGCCCTCGGCCGCGGCGGCGAGGGCGATGGCCCGCCCGATGCCGCTGCCGGCGCCGGTCACCGCGATCGACTTGCCTTCGAGATAGCGGGCCACCTGGCCTCCTGGGTCGTGGTTCTCGCGGCGGACCTGGCTGCGAGCCCGCCCGTGGGTGCTGGCCGCGGAGCCTACTGGCCTCCGTCGACGGGAATCGGCGGGTCGTCGCTCGTGGCGCCGACGATCCCGGTGAACCGGGGTCGCAACGCCCGCCACGAGCCCGAGCGGTGGCACCCGGCCCACACCCCGGCGCAGTAGGCGGCGTCGTCGGCGACCGACAGGGCCGTCCACCGGACCGGGTCGATGGCCGGGCGGGACCGCGACCAGTCGAGCAGTGCCGGCACGACGAGGGCCACGGCGAGCGCCCGCCGCGCTCGACGGGAGAGCAGCGCCCCGGCGGCAGCCACGGGCAGCCAGGCGCGGCGGACCGCGGCAGCCAGCATGCGGCCGGCGAACAGGTGGCCCAGCCCGCCGAGGCGGGCCGCCTCGACCGCCGGCTCGTCCACCCGGCCCCGCAGCCTCGGCATCAACGCAGCCGCCGATGCCGCGGCCACACCCACGCCGGCCAGCCGCAACCGTCGGCCGCCCATGGCGACGAGCGCCCACGATCCGGCCGACCATGCGTTCACTACCGCCGGTGCGACCGCTCCCGGGTGTCGCCGGTCGAGCGCGGCCGCCGACGAGCCGTAGACGAACCGCTGCCGCAGCCAGGCGCCGTAGCTCGTCCTGGGCCGATGGACGGCGGTCGCCTGCGGCTCGTACCGCACCGACCCGACCTGGGCCAGGCGCCAGATGAGATCGACGTCCTCGCCCACCCGCAGGGCCTCGTCGAACCCGGCGATCCGCTCCAGCGCGGCCCGGGTCACGACCAGCGCCGCGCCGGGCACGTACGGAATGCGGCTCTGGGGGGCGACGCGTGCCTCGAGGTCTCCCAGCCACAGTGGCGATCGGTGCCGCTCGTACCGTCCGAGCAGCGATCCCGCCGCCGAACCGCTGCGGACCGCCGGAGCGACCGCCACCACGTCGGGGTCGGCGAGGTGGACCAGGAGCCGGTCGAGCCAACCCGGCTCCGGGAGGCAGTCGGCGTCGACGAAGGCCACGACCGGGAGCGACGTGGCGCGCCAACCCGTGTTGCGGGCGGCGGCCGGACCGCCCGAGACGACGTGGCTGCGGAGCTCCGCCCCCGCGGCCTCGGCGACACGGGCCACCTCGCGATCCTCCGAGCCGTCGTCGACGACGACCACCTGGCCCGCCGATGCGACCCACTCGGCGGCCAGCAGTGCCGCGAGCCCGGCGGCGTCGTCGCGCACGGGGACGACGAGCGCGACGGCGCCGGGATCGAAGGGCGCCGCGGTCGGGCGAGGGTGCGCCATCCCCGTGTCGAGCAGGTGACGGGCGAGCTTCTGCGCCGGACCCGACGCCGGCACCTCGCCGCTCGTCAGCTCGTCGTAGGCCCGGACCCCGGCCTCGGTCAACCGGACCAGGCGCAGCGGCGAACCGCCGAGGAGGGTCGTGCCGCCCCGGCTGAGCCGGACGTCCGGGTCGACAGCGAGCGCGGGGGGGCTGTCGCCGGCCCGCTCGTCGTCACCCGGCTGCCTGCCCATGGCACGAACGGTACGCTGCCAGCCAGCCCCGACCGACAACCGAGCCACCAGCAGGAGTCGACCATGGCCCCCACCCCGAACGACCAGGATGTCTGCGCCGACAGGATCGAGCTCGGCGAGGCGCCCGAGGCCGGCGCCGACGAGGCGCCCGTCGACGAGGAGCTGCTCGTCGAGGAGATCTCGATCGACGGCATGTGTGGGGTCTACTGAGCCGCCCGTGCCCGAGTTGCCTGCGACCGACCCTGCGATGTCCGATCGGCCGACACCCGACGGGGCCGACTTCGACGCTGGCTGCTTCGACGCTGGCTGCTTCGATGCTGGGCGCGCCCTGCGGCTGAACCCCAACGTGGGCCTGCGGCCCGAGCCCTTCGGTGCTCTCGCCTACCACTTCCACACCCGCCGGCTGGTCTTCCTCAAGTCGCCGGCGCTGGTCGATCTGGTGCGGTCGCTCGAGCACCACGCCACCGCCGCCTCCGCCATCGCCGCCGCGCCGTCGACGCACTCGGCCGCGAGCTACCGACGGGCGCTGGCGTCGCTCGAGGAGTCCGAGGTGGTCTGCGGTGCCTGAGGCTACGGTCGCCCCGCTCGTCGACCAGCTCTCGGCCGGCCTCGACGCGCCGATCTGCCTCACCTGGGAGCTGACCTACGCCTGCAACCTCGCGTGCGTCCACTGCCTCAGCTCGTCGGGCCGGCGTGACCCCGCCGAGCTCACGACCGCCGAGGCCAAGGCGGTGGTCGACGAGCTGGCACGGCTCCAGGTGTTCTACGTCAACGTCGGCGGCGGCGAACCGCTGGTGCGGCGCGACTTCTTCGAGCTGCTCGAGTACGCGGTCGACCACCACGTCGGGGTCAAGTTCTCGACCAACGGCTACCTGCTCGACGCCGCGAAGGCGCGCCGCCTGGCCGAGCTCGACAACGTCGACGTCCAGATCAGCCTCGACGGCGTCGACGCCGCGACCAACGACCCCATCCGGGGCGAGGGCAGCTACGACGCGGCCGTCGCGGCCATGGCCAACCTCGAAGCGGCCGGGCTCGCCGGCTTCAAGATCTCGGTTGTCACGACCCGCCACAACGTCGGTCAGCTCGACCGGTACGAGCGCCTCGCCGCCGACCTCGGCGCCCAGCTGCGGGTCACCCGCCTACGGCCGTCGGGGCGGGGGGCCGACGTCTACCACGAGCTGCGCCCGACCAACGACCAGCAGCGCGAGCTGTACCGGTGGCTGCTCGATCGTCCCCACGTGCTGACCGGTGACTCGTTCTTCCACCTGTCGGCACTGGGCGAGCCGTTGCCGGGCCTGAACCTGTGCGGCGCCGGGCGCATCGTGTGCCTGATCGACCCGGTCGGCGACGTCTACGCCTGCCCGTTCGTGATCCACGACGAGTTCCACGCCGGCAACGTCCGCGAGCCGGGAGGCTTCACGGCGGTGTGGCGTGAGTCGCCGCGGTTCCGCGAGCTGCGCGAGCCGGGCAGTGCCGGCGCCTGCGCGTCGTGCGGGTCGTACGACTCGTGCCGGGGCGGCTGCATGGCCACCAAGTTCTTCACCGGGCTGCCCATCGACGGACCCGACCCCGAGTGCGTGTTCGGGAACGCCGACGAGGCGCTGGCCCGCATCGACCCGGCGACCATCCCACGGGCGACCCAGGATCACAGCAAGCCCGGTCGGGTGCCGGTGAGGCTCGGAGTCGCTCCTCGCCGCTGAGGCCTGCCATCGCCGAGGGTTCGCCCCCGGTCGATGCGACCGGCGACAATTCACCGATGCGCCTGCTCGAGCCGATCACCCTCGGGTCAGCCGACCTGCGCAACCGTCTGGTGTTCGGCCCGCACGAGACCAACCTCGCGAACGCACGCGCCATCGGCGCGCGTCACGTCGACTACTACCGCCGACGAGCGGCCGGGGGGTGCGCCCTGATCGTGACCGAGGAGGCCTCGGTCCACGCGTCGGACTGGCCGTACGAGCGGGCGCCGCTGGCTGCGGAGTGCGGGCCGGGCTGGACCGACGTGGCCGCCGCCTGCGCCGACGAGGGCGCGGTGGTGGTCGCCGCCGTCGGCCACAGCGGGCTCCAGGGGTCGAGCGCATACTCGCAGCGCGAGCTCTGGGCGCCGTCGCTCGTCGCCGACGCGGTCACCAGGGAGCTGCCCAAGGAGATGGAGGTCGAGGACATCGAGCAGGTGCTGGCCGGGTTCGAGGCAGCCGCCGCGGCCGCCATGGCGTCCGGGATGGCCGGCGTCGAGGTCAACGCCGGCCAGCACAGCCTCGTGCGGCAGTTCGTGTCCGGGCTCACCAACCTCCGGGACGACGAGTGGGGCGAGGCCGCCGACGGGACCGGGCGGCTCCGCTTCGCCCACGAGGTGCTGGGCCGGGTGCGCCAGGCGGTGGGCGACGGGCTGGTCGGCCTGCGCCTCTCGTGCGACGAGCTGGCGCCCTGGGCCGGCCTCACCCCCGACGCAGGGTCCGGGGTCGCAGCCTCTCTCGTCGACCACGTCGACTACATCGTGGTCGTGCGCGGCTCGATCTTCAGCGTCGACGCCACCCGCCCCGAGGCCAACGTCGAAGCCGGCTTCAACCTCGGGCTGGTCGAGCAGGTCCGCGCCGCGGTCGATCCTCGGGTCGCAGTCGTCGCCCAGGGCTCGATCATCGACCCGGGCCAGGCGGAGTGGGCGCTCACCGACGGTCGGGCCGAGCTGATCGAGATGACCCGGGCCCAGATCGCCGACCCCGACCTCGCGACCCGGGTCGCCGCCGGCGAGCGGCCCCGGCCGTGCCTGCTGTGCAACCAGCGTTGCCGGGTGCGTGACGCCCGCAACCCCATCGTGACCTGTGTGGTCAACCCGTCGGCCGGCTACGAGGCGACCGAGCCCGAGGCACCGACGACCCCCGACCGGACCCGGTCCTTCGCCGTGATCGGAGCCGGACCGGCCGGCCTCGAGCTGGCCCGGCTGCTGGCCGAGGCCGGGCACGAGGTGACCGTGCTCGACCGCGGCGACGAGCCCGGCGGAGCGGTACCGGGCTGGGCCCACGGGCCGCGTGCCCCGCTCGCCACCATCGTCGACTGGCTCCGCGACGAGTGCGACCGGCTCGGCGTCGTGACCGAGCTGGGCCGCGAGGTCGGGACCGCCGACATCGCCGCGCTCGAGGCCGCCGGGCACGAGGTGGTGCTGTGCACCGGCGGGCGCGCCGGCCGACGTGACTACCTGGTCGCCGACGGCGCGACGGTGACGTCGGCCGCCGAGGTCCTCGCCCAGCTCCGCACCGAACCGGAGGCCGCACCCGACGGGCCGCTCGTCGTGTGGGACCCGATCGGCGGGCCGATCGCCATCTCGCTGGCGCTGATGCTGGCCCGGGCCGGACGCGACGTGAGCCTCGTGACCCCCGACGTCGTCGCCGGCACCCAGCTGGCGTCGACCGGCGACCTGGCCGCGGCCAGCACCCGCCTCCTCGCAGCCGGGGTGGAGATCGTGAAGCGCCAGGTGCTCCGGTCGGTGTCCCCCGGCTCGGTCGAGCTCGAGGATCGGTTCAGCGGCGGCCGCACCGCCCTGCCCGCCGCCGTGCTGGTCGACGCCGGCCACCGACTGCCCGACGACCACCTGTGGCAGGCCACCGACGGCCGGCTGCCACGGGCCGGCGACTGCGTCGCGCCCCGCACCATCTTCGAGGCGATCCTCGAGGGACGGCGGGCGGCGGTCGCGCTCGCGTCGGCCCGGCCCGAGGCCGAGAGGCCGGTCACGGTCTGATGGCCGCGGTCGCCCGCTACCCGCGGCTGTTCAGCCCGCTACGGCTCGGGCCGGTCACGGTTCCGAACCGGATCGTGTTCTCCGCCCACCTCACCTGCTACGCCGAGGACGGGCGGCCGAGCCAGCAGCACGCCGACTACTACGCGGCCCGCGCCGCCGGGGGCGCCGGCTTGATCGTCACCGAGGAGCACTCGGTCCACCCGACCGACTGGCCCTACGAGAAGATGATCCACGGCTTCCACCCCGACGTGGTCGACGGGTACCGGCGCATCACCGAGGCCGTGCACCGCCACGGCACGCCGATCTTCGCCCAGATCAACCACAACGGCGGCCAGGCCTCGTCGATGTACAGCCGGCTGCCGGTGTGGGCACCCAGCCCGGTCGCCGACCCGCTGTTCCGAGAGGTCCCCAAGGAGCTCACGGTGGCCGAGATCGCCGAGGTCGTCTCGGGGTACGCGCTGGTCGCCGAGCACTGCCGCCGCGGCGGCTTCGACGGCATCGAGCTCCAGTGCAGCCACAGCTCGATCGTTCGCGGCTTCCTCTCGCGTGCGACCAACCGCCGCACCGACGCCTACGGCGGCGAGCTGGCCGATCGGGCCCGCCTCCTCGTGGAGCTGGTCGGCGCCGTGCGCGAGACCATCGGCTCCGAGCTGGCGCTCGGCGTGCGCCTGTGCGGCGACGAGCTCGTCGACGACGGCATCACGATCGACGAGTGCGTTGCGACCGCCGAGCTCGTCGAGGCGACCGGTCACGTCGACTACGTCAACACGTCGATCGGGGTCGCCACCGCCACGCTGTTCATGATCGAGGCGTCGATGCACGTCCCTCCGGGCTACGCCATGTTCATCCCCTCGGCCATCCGCCGCGCCGTCGACCTGCCGGTGGTCGGCGTCGGCCGCTTCAAGGACCCGCTCCAGGCCGAACGGGCGCTCGAGGAGGGCCAGTGCGACCTGGTCGGGGTCGTGCGCGGTCAGATCGCCGACGCCGAGTTCGCGGCCAAGGCTCGGGCCGGTCACAGCGACGACATCCGCCTCTGCCTGTCGTGCAACCAGGAGTGCGTGGGCCGCATGGGGCTCAACCGCTGGCTCGGATGCATCGAGAACCCCCGCACCGGACGGGAGGCGGTCTGGTCGGCCACCATCGCGCCGCCCACCCGGCGCAAGCGGGTGCTGGTGGCAGGGGCGGGGCCGGGCGGGCTGCAGGCCGCCATCGCTGCGACCGAGCGGGGCCACTCGGTTGTCGTGCAGGAGCGCGACGACCTCCCGGGTGGCCAGCTCCGGCTGGCGGCGTCGGTCCCGAACCGAGCCGAGCTGGGCGACCTGATCCGCAACCAGCTCCACGAGTGCAGCCGGCTGGGGGTCGAGCTGCGCTACGGCAAGGCGGTCGACCTCGAGCTGGTCGCGGCCGAGGATCCCGACGTCGTCGTGGTCGCCACCGGGGCGGTTCCGGTCCGGGCCTGGTGGCTGCCCGACGAGCCGGGCGCCCACGATCCGCGGGTCGCCGACGTGCGGGAGGTGCTGGCCGGAACGGCCGAGCCGGAGGGCCGGATCGTCGTCTACGACGACCTGGGCTTCCACCACGCGACGAGCGTCGCCGAGCTGCTGGCCGACCGGGGGGCCGACGTCGAGATCATCACCCCGTCGATGGTCGTCGGTCAGGATCTCGGGGTGACCCTCGACCAGGAGCAGTGGTGGGCCCGGGCCGACGCCAAGGGCATCACCCAGACCACCGACACCATCGCCACCACCGTCGCCGACGGCGAGCTCCATCTCGTGCACCACCCGACCGGCCGAGCCGACACCCGGAGCCTCGACTGGATCGTGCTGTCGATGCAGGCCGCGCCGGCCGCCGACCTGTACTTCGCCTGCCGCGACGCCGGCCGGCCGGTCGTCAGGGTCGGTGACGCAGTGACCCCCAGACGGGCCCACGCCGCGGTCATCGACGGCCAGCGGGTCGGGGCCGCCCTATGAGCGAGCCCCTGGACGCGACCGGCGCCATGACCCCGCTCGCCGTCGTACCGGTCCGCGACGGGCGGCCCGCCCCGGGAGGGTCCGAGGCCGCCGCCGCGGCAGGTGGCCGCGCCTGGCTGGTCGGCACCGACGCCGAACAGGCCACCCGCGAGCTGGAGGGAACGGTGGTCGAGGTTCTCGTCAGCGAGGTGACCGGCTTCGACCCGGGCGCGCTGGCCACCGCGCTCGCCCCCCACCTCGGGGACCGCTCACCGGTGATCCTGCCGGCGTCGGCCGACGGGCGCGACCTGGCTCCGCACCTCGCCCATCGGCTCGACCGGCCCCTCGTCTGTGCGGCCATCGAGGTGTCCGAGGGCGCGGCGACCGTCGTCACGCACGGCGGTCGCATCGAGCACGACATCGTCTTCGACGGTCCGGCGGTGGTCACGATCCAGCCCGGGGCGCTCGGGGTCGATCCCGACGAGGGACCACAGCCGTCGCCGGCGGTCGTCGAGCTCGAGCCTCCTGCGACTGCGGCGGTTGCCGCCGTGGACCTCGAGGCGTCGCTGCCCCCGGACCCGGCGACCATGGACCTCTCCGACGCCGACCGGATCGTCGCCGGTGGCGCCGGCGTCGGCGGCCCCGAGGCCATGGAGCTGCTGGGGCGGATCGGCGTCGCGCTCGGCGCGTCACTCGGCGCCACGCGGGTCGTGACCGACGCGGGCTGGACCGAGCCCGAGCGCCAGATCGGGACGACCGGGGTCGAGGTCACGCCCTCGCTGTACGTCGCGCTCGGCATCTCCGGCGCGGTGCAACACGTCATGGGCCTCGGCGCCCCCGAGCACGTGATCTCGGTCAACCTCGATCGCAGCTGCCCGATGATGGGCATGGCCGACCTGGCCGTCGTCTGCGACGCGCAGGAGCTGCTGCCCGCGCTGGCAGCTCGGCTGGGGGTGGACCCGTGAGCGCCGACTTCGACATCTGCGTGGTCGGGGCCGGTCCGGCCGGCTCGGCCGCGGCGCTGGTCGCCGCCCGGGCCGGGAAGTCGGTGTGCCTGCTCGAGCGAGGGCCGTTCCCGGGCTCGAAGAACATGTACGGCGGGGTCATCTACGGCCGCATCCTCGACCGGCTGGTCCCGGGGTGGTGGGACGAGGCGCCGTTGCAGCGCTGGATCACGCGTCGCTGCACCATGGTCGCGACCGAGACCCAGAGCCTGACCGTCGACTACCGCACCGACACCTGGGGCCGCCCGCCCTACAACGGTGCGACCGCCCTACGGCCAGAGTTCGACGCCTGGCTGGCCGAGCAGGCGGTCGACGCCGGCTCGACGCTGATCAGCTCCACCACCGCCACCGGCCTCCTGAGGGGGGACGACGGCGCCGTCGTCGGTGTGACGACCGACCGGCCCGACGGCGACGTGACCGCCCGGGTGGTGATCGCCTGCGACGGCGTCAACTCGTTCCTCGCCAAGGAGGCCGGTCTCTACCCCCACGACGAGGCCGAGCACTTCACCCTCGGCGTGAAGGAGGTGCTGGGCTTCTCG
This sequence comes from Acidimicrobiales bacterium, assembly GCA_041622835.1. Lineage (GTDB taxonomy): Bacteria > Actinomycetota > Acidimicrobiia > Acidimicrobiales > JBFJYB01 > JBFJYB01. Next base: position 9,138 of record JBFJYB010000007.1, read on the forward strand.
CGGCAGGAGATCGAGCGGCGCTTCAACGTTCGGGGCCGCGACGGGGTCGACATCGAGATCGTCGGCGCCAGCGGGGGAATCGCCGGCGGCGGCTTCGTGTACACCAACCTCGACTCGGTCGCCGTCGGCCTGGTGCTGCACCTGCCGGCGCTGGCCGCCTCGAACCGGCGCCCCGAGGACCTGATCGCCGACCTGAAGGCCCACCCGGCGATCGCGCCGCTCGTCGAGGGCGGCGAGCTGCTCGAGTACTCGGCCCACCTCATCCCCGAGGGCCACTACGACGCGCTGCCCGAGATCGTCGCCGACGGGCTGCTGGTGGCCGGCGACGCGGCCGGGCTCTGCCTCACCGCCGGGATCTGGCTCGAGGGCGTGAACTTCGCCATCGGCTCGGGGGCCGCGGCGGGTGAGACCGCGATCAGCGCGCTGACACGAGGTGACGTCAGCGCCGAGGGTCTCGAGGGCTACCGGCGCCGCCTCGAGGGCAGCTTTGTGCTCGCCGACCACAGGAAGCTGCGCCTGGTACCCAAGCTGTTGCTGAGCGATCGCCTCCAGCGCACCTACCCCGAGCTGGTCTGTCGGATCGTCGAGGAGATGTTCACGATCAGGAACCCGGCCCCCAAGCCCGGCCTCGGGCGCATCGCGCGGACCGAGATCCGCCGGGCGGGCCTGAAGCTGCGCGACCTGAGCCGTGACGCGTGGACCGCGGTCAGGAGCTACGGCTGATGGCGCCCGGCGAGCGATGGCCGGCCGTGAGCTTCGAGGACCGGATGGCGACCGTCGAGTTCCGGATCGCGCCCGACGCCCACATCGTGGTCGACAGCGACGTCTGCCGGAGCTGCACCACGCGGGTGTGCGTCAGCGCCTGCCCGGCCAACCTGTTCGCGCCGACCAGCGACGGCGGGATCCTCTTCAACTACGAGGAGTGCTTCGAGTGCGGCACGTGCTATCTGGTCTGCAACCACGAGGGCGCCATCACGTGGGGCTACCCCGAAGGCGGCAGCGGCGTGGTGTTCCACCGCTCGTGAGCTGATCGGATGATCGCGGTCTGCATGAAGTCGGTGGCCAGGCGGGTCGAGGTCGATGCCCTCGACGCGACCGTCCGGGCCGACCCGACGAGCTGGGGCCCGTCGGCGGCCGACGAGGCCGCGCTCGAGGTGGCGCTGCGCATCGCGCAGGTGGGGATCGCCGAGGTCGTGGCCGACGACGTGATCGCGGTCTGCGCCGGCCCCGACCGCGCCGATGCCATGCTGCGAACCGCGCTGGCGTGCGGGGCGACCCGGGCGGTGAGGGTCGACCTGGCCGCCGACGCCGACAGCACCGTGGTCGCCGCCGCGCTGGCGGCGGTCGTGGCGGGTTGCGACCTGGTGATCTGCGGCGACCACAGCCTCGATCGGGGCTCGGGCTCGGTTCCCGCTCTGGTCGCCGCCGAGCTCGGGGTCGCCCAGGCGCTGGGCTGCGTCGCGGTCGCCGCCGCGCCCGACGGCCTCGCCGCGGCCCGTCGCACTGACCGCGGCGGTCGCGACCTGCTGCGGATCGGCGGCCCGGCGGTCATCTCGGTCGAGGGACCAGTCGCCCGCCTCCGCCGGGCCGGAGTCCCTCCTCTGCTCGAGTCGATGGACGCGGCCGTCGAGGTCACGTTCCCCGAGCCGGCCCGGCGACCACACGCTCGCGTCGTCGCCTCCCGGCCCTACCGGCCCCGGCCCCGATGGCACCGAGCACCAGACCCCGCAGCGCCGCCCCTACGCCGTATTCTCGACCTGACCGAAGCCATGACCGAACGCACACCACCCCGCCTCCTCGAGCTCGCGGCCGGCCCGGCTGCCGATGCCATCGTCGCTCAGCTCGGCGACTGGGGGTACCTCACCGCCGCGGGCAACGACGTAGTACCGACCGAGAGCAGGAGCGTGGAATGACCGAGCTGGGCCAGCTGACGTGGACCGAGGTCGACGTCCTCGACCGGAAGGTGCTGCTCGTCCCGCTGGGTTCGACCGAGCAGCACGGCCCGCACCTGCCCTCCGACACCGACACGCTGCTGGCCACCGAGCTGGCCACGAGGGCCGCGCTCATCACCGACGCCCTGGTCGCGCCGGCGGTGCCCTACGGCGCCAGCGGCGAGCACGAGGACTTCCCGGGCACCATCTCGGTCGGCACCCAGGCCCTGGCCGAGCTGCTCATCGAGCTCGGCCGGTCGGCCATCCCGCCGTTCGAGCACCTGGTGTTCGTGAACGCCCACGGAGGCAACGGCGACGCGCTCACCCTCGCGACCGAGGTGCTCCACGCCGAGGGCCGCGACGTCAGACGCTGGTCGGCCTCGATCCCCGACGGCGACGCCCATGCCGGCCACACCGAGACCTCGCTGATGCTGGCCATCCAGCCCGACAGCGTGCAGCTCCACCGGCTCGAGCCCGGCAACACCACACCCATCGACGAGCTGCTCCCGGCCATCATGGCCGACGGGGTCCGCGCCCACTCCCCGAGCGGCGTGCTGGGCGACCCCACCGCAGCCACCGCCCACCACGGACAGACGCTGCTCGCCCACCTCGTCAGCTCGCTGGTGAAGACCATCGCGAGCCTCCAGGCCGACTGAGGCCCACGACTGCCGGTGGGCTTCGTGCACGGGGTCGGCATCGCCAACGGAGTCCGGTTCTGGGCCCGCTGGAGCCCCGAGAAGGTCAGCATCCGGTTCGGCGACCGCGACGTCACCTGGGCCGACTTCGACGAGGCCACCAACCGGGTGGCCACCGGCCTGGCTGCCCTCGGCGTCGCGCAAGGCGACCGGGTGGGAATCCTGTCGGGCAACAGCGTCGAGTACTGCGAGACGGCCATCGCCACCCAGAAGCTGGGCGCGTACCTCGTCCCGCTCAACATCCGGCTCGCCCCGGCCGAGCTGCGCTACATCGTCGAGAACTCGGGCTGCGCCGTCGGCATCGCCGACGCCACACTGGCCCCGCTGCTCGCCGAGGCGATCGCCGACCTCGACGTGACGCCGGTTTCGGTCGACGGCTCGCTCGGCACCCCGTTCGCCGAGCTCCAGCGGGCCGCGCCCGACGACCCGGCGGTGGCGGTGCGCGACGACGACCCGGCCTTCCTCTGCTACACGAGCGGGACCACCGGTCAGCCCAAGGGCGCGATGTTGACCCACCGCAACGTGTGGACCATGGCGAACCATCGCATCCTGATCGACGCCCTGACGCCGGACGACCGTGTGTACCTGCCGTTCCCCCTGTCGTTCACGGGCGGCCTGGTCTCGATGTGGATGCCCCCCTACTTCGCGGGGGCGACCCTCGTGCTCGACCACGCGGTCGAGCCGGGACGGGCTCTCGCCGCCATCGCCCGCGAGCGGATCACCGACTTCGCGGCCGTGCCGGTCATCTGGGAGATGCTGCTCGCGCACGACGACTTCGCGTCGACCGATCTTTCGTCGCTGCGGATCGCGGCGTCGGGGGGCGCCCCGGTGCCCCGGTCGCTGCTCGAGGCCCTCCAGGAGGCCGGCATCCCCATGTCGCAGGGCTACGGGCTGACCGAGGGGGCCGGCATGAACCTCTGGCTGCGGGCCGAGGACGCCGAGCGCAAGATCGGGACCGCCGGCCAGGCCATGATGCACAACCGGGTCAGGATCGTCGGCGACGACGGGGCCGAGCTGGCCAGGGGCGAGGTCGGTGAGCTGGTCATCGCCGGACCCGACGTGATGGCGGGCTACTGGGACGACCCCGAGGCGACCGCCGCCACCATCGTCGACGGGTGGCTCCACACCGGCGACCTCGGGTCGATGGACGACGACGGGTTCGTGACCATCGTCGACCGCGCCAAGGACATGCTGATCTCCGGAGGGCTCAACGTGTACCCGGCCGAGATCGAGCGGGTGCTGGCCGCGCATCCCGGCATCGGCGAGGTGGCGGTGATCGGCGTGGCCGACCAACGCTGGGGCGAGACGCCGGCCGCCGTGATCTGCCCGGCACCCGGCTCGACGCTCGATGCCGCCGAGATCACCGGGTTCTGTCGCGGCCAGCTGGCCGACTACAAGGTGCCGCGCCACATCGTGGTGCGTGACGAGCCGCTGCCGCGGGGCATGTCGGGCAAGGTGCTCAAGCGGTTGTTGCGCGAGGAGTACGCCTACCTGGCCGATCGGGCGTCCGGGTCGCAGGGTCCGGCGCGATCGAGTTGACTTGGACAGCCAGACAAGCCAGACACCCAGACGAGCCAGACAGCCAGACACCCAGACAAGCCAGCCACCAGACGAACGACGGAGCAGACGAACGTGAGAACGCGGGCCGCGGTGTTGCACGGCAACCACCAGGATTGGATCGTCGAGGAGATCGAGCTCGATCCCCCGAAGGCCGGAGAGGTGCTGGTCGAGACGGCCGCCGCCGGGCTGTGCCACTCGGACGAGCACCTGGTGACCGGCGACCTGGCTCCGCCACAGGAGGTGCTCGACCAGATGGGCATGCCCAGCCCGTTCCCGATCATCGGGGGCCACGAGGGGTCGGGCGTGGTGGTCGAGGTCGGCGAGGGCGTCACCAGCGTGGCGCCGGGAGACCACGTGTCCGCGTCGTTCATCCCGTCGTGCGGACGGTGCCGGTGGTGCGCCAGCGGCATGCAGAACCTCTGTGACCTCGGCGCCGGCGCCGTGGTCCCGGGCATGATCACCGACGGCACGTTCCGGCACCACACCCTCGACGGCCAGGATCTGGGCACGTTCGCCAAGCTCGGCACCTTCGCCGAGCACATGCTCGTCAGCGAGGACTCGCTGGTGCGGGTCGACCCCAACCACGACCTGACCGCCGTCGCCCTGGTGAGCTGCGGCGTGGCCACCGGCTGGGGCTCGGCGGTCCACCGCGCCGGGGTCGGTGCCGGCGAGATCGTCGTGGTGGTCGGCATCGGCGGCATCGGGACCAACGCGGTCCAGGGCGCCAGGATGGCCGGCGCGGCGACGATCGTGGCCGTCGACCCCCTCGACTTCAAGCGGGAGAAGGCCCAGGAGTTCGGGGCGACCCACACCGCTGCGTCCATGGCGGAGGCGCTGCCGCTGGTCACCGACCTCACCATGGGCCAGCTGGCCGACCGGCTCGTGCTGTGCCCCGGCGTGGTCAGGGGCGAGATGATCGCCGAGGCCATGGCGCTGGTCCGCAAGGGTGGGACCGTCGTCGTCACCGGCATAAGCCCCATGGTCGACACCGAGGTCTCGCTCTCGCTGTTCGAGCTGGCGATGTACAACAAGGAGATCAAGGGGTCGATCTTCGGCTCGGGCAACCCGCGGGCCGACATCCCCTACCTGCTGAAGCTGTACGAGCAGGGGCAGCTGAAGCTCGACGAGCTGGTCACCAGGACCTACCCGCTCGACGAGGTCAACCAGGGCTACCAGGACATGCGAGACGGCAAGAACATCCGCGGCGTGCTCGCCTTCTGAGCCGGATCGCCGCTCGGCGGAATCGCACACCACCCGTTCGGTGCGGTTGACTGGCCCGGGTTCGGCTACAGGTTCGGCCGGAGGTTCGGCCAGAGGGAGGAAAGGTCATGAAGACCCGAGCGGCGATCTGTTTCGAGGTCGGAGGCGACTGGGACGTCCGCGAGGTCGAGCTCGATCCGCCCGGGCCGGGCGAGGTGCAGGTGAAGATGGCCTACGCCGGGCTCTGCCACAGCGACGAGCACATCCGCAAGGGCGACTTCAACGCCGACGAGATGGGGATCGCGGCGCCGCTGCCGATGATCGGTGGCCACGAGGGCGCCGGCGTCGTCGAGGCGGTGGGTCCGGGCGTGACGTCGGTCGCGGTCGGCGATCACGTCGCCGCCTCGTTCGTGCCTTCGTGTGGCACCTGCCCGTCGTGCTCCACCGGCCACCAGAACCTGTGCGATCTCGGCGCCCTGCTGCTCGCCGGCCTGGGCCAGCTCTCCGACCAGACCCACCGGCACCACCTCGACGGCGACCCGGTCCACACCATGTGCCTCATCGGGACCTTCTCCGAGCGGACGGTGTGCCACGAGGCGTCGGTCATCAAGATCGAGCCGAGCGTTCCCCTCGACGCCGCCGCGCTGGTGAGCTGCGGCGTGGCCACCGGCTGGGGCTCGGCGGTGCGCCAGGGCGAGGTTGGGGCGGGCGACACGCTGGTCGTCGTCGGCGTCGGCGGCATCGGGATCAACGCCATCCAGGGAGGCAAGCACGCCGGCGCGACCACGATCGTGGCCGTCGACCCGGTCGACCTGAAGCGGGAGAAGGCCCAGGAGCTGGGCGCGACCCACGCGGCGGCGAACATGGAGGAGGCGGCGGCAGTGGTCGCCGAGGCGACCTGGCAGCGCATGGCCGACGTGGTCGTGCTGTCGCCGGGGACGCTGACCGGCGACATGATCGCACCGGCCCTCGGTCTCACCAAGAAGGGTGGCCGGGTGGTGGTCACCGGGATCGCGCCGCTGACCGAGATGCAGGCCGACATCAGCCTGCTCGACTTCGCCATGTCCGAGAAGCAGCTGCGCGGCACGGTGTTCGGCAGCTGCAACCCCCGCTACGACGTGCCGATGCTGCTCGAGCGCTACAGCCGCGGCGAGCTCGAGCTCGACGGCCTCATCACCAACCGGTACGCCCTCGACGACGTCAACGCCGCCTACGAGGATCTGCACTCGGGCAAGAACGTCCGGGGTGTGATCGAGTTCGCGTGAGATGACGCGGGTCGCGGTCGTCACCGGCGCAGCACGCGGCATCGGAGCGGCCACGGCCAGGGCGCTGTCCGCCGAGGGCTGGCAGCTCGCGCTGGTCGACCGGTGCGAGGACGACCCGGCCCTCCCCTACGTGCTGGCCAGCCGGGCCGATCTCGACGAGCTGGTCGACGAGATCGGCGAGGCCGCGGTCGGGATCGTCGCTGACGTGCGGTCGATGAGCCAGCTCCAGGCGGCGGTCGACGAGACCGTCGACCGCTTCGGTGGGTGCGACGCGGCGGTCGCGGCCGCGGGGGTCGTGGCCGGTGGCGCCCCGGTGTGGGAGCTGCCCGAGCCGGCGTGGGAGGTGCTGGTCGAGACCGACCTCGGCGGCGTCTGGAACCTGGCTCGCGCCGTGATTCCGGCCATGCTCGCCCGGCCCGAGCCGCGTGCGGGGCGCTTCGTGGCGGTGGCGTCGGCCGCCGGGTTGCGGGGCATGCCCCGGCTGGCCGCCTACAACGCGGTCAAGCACGGGGTGATCGGGCTGACGCGGGGGCTGGCCGCCGACCTCGGCGGGTCGGGGATCACCGCCAACGCGGTGTGCCCGGGCTCGACCGACACCGAGATCCTGCGGGCCAGCGCCGAGCTGTACGAGCTCGACTCGGTCGACGAGTTCAAGGTCCACCACCTGCTGGATCGGCTGCTGCACCCCGACGAGGTGGCAGCCATGGTCGCTTGGCTCTGCACCCCCGCCTCGAGCGGGGTCACCGGCGCCGTCCTGCCCGTCGACGCCGGTATGACCTCCACCTGACTCCCCCAGCTCCGGGGTGGCGTCAGGCCTGGTGCCGGTGGCCGTGGGTGGCGGCGACCTCGCGGATGCGGGTGGCCTGGAACCGCAGGACGGTGACGATGGTGCCGAGCCCGAGGGTGATGCCGGTCAGGTACAGCGCCACGCCCAGCCGGCGGAACCCGGTGAAGGTGATGAAGGCCTGATCGCTGCCGAGCCCCGGGTCGAGGCCGGCGCCGACGAGGTGGCCGACGATACCGGTCAGCATCGCCATCATGCCCATCATCATGAACCCGAGCAGGGCCTTGGCCGTGCCCGACATCTTCAGGGTCTCGACCTCGGATCCGGCGGCCTCCTGCACCTCGCCGCCCCCCTTGCGGAAGGCGCCGAGGATCCGGGCGATGGTGAAGGTGATTGCCGAGAACACGCCGAGGAAGCCGACCCACATGAACGCGGGCACCAGGTGCTGGAGCGTCTGGAGGTCGGCGGCGTCGGCCCGGTCGGTGCTCGCCTCGACGATCCCGAGGACGAAGGCGACCGTGAAGCCCATCGGTGCCAGCAGGAACATGGGGAGCCACAGCCTGCGACCCATCCTCTGGGACGTGTTGTAGCCGAGGCTCGTGGTCGAGGCCACGACCCGGTACTCGTCGGATCGGTCTCGGGGAACGGTCGGGATGCGGGTCTTGAACAGGGTTGTTGCCATGGGATTCGCCTCCTCAGCGTCCGGAGCGGACTATTGACGTGACCCGGTCGAACTGGAACGCCAGCACGTTGCCGATCGTGTAGAGAGCCAGGACGATGCCCATCAGGATGAGCCCCAGGCCGAGCTCGCGGAACGGACCCAGCCAGTCGGACCACGACGAGAACGACGCGGGATCGCTGGCGTTGCCGGCGGCCACGAGATACAGCACGAACTGCAGCACCGAGACCATCAGCCCCAGCATCATGAAGCCGACGAACGCCTTGGCCGTCGGCGGCATCTTCAGCGTCGTGACGGGGAGGCCGAGCGAGCTCTGCACCTCTCCGCCGCCCTCGCGCAGACCGGCGAGGATCGAGCCGAGCAGGAACGCGATGCCCGACAGCAGCATGCCCTCGCCGAGGACCGGGAGGCCCTGCGTCCAGGCCCCGGCCTGGCGGAAGCTCTCGGTGCCGGGGGTCTCGGAGGCCCACACGAGCGACACGACGAACCCGGCCAGGAGCGCCATGGCGCCCATCGCCAGCATCGGCTGCCACATGCGGCGCGCCATCCGGTGGACGGGTAGGAGCTTCGGCGCCGTCGCGGTGACCTCGGCCCGGCCGTAGGGCGTGTCGACCGGGTCGACCGGGTCGACCGCCGGAGGCGGATCGTCGCTGTGCCCGTGCAGCGAGCGCAGGGCGTCCTTGACGGCGTCGACCCGGAACCAGAGCCGGACGACGATGCCCATGA